>JAISBN010000011.1 GCA_031266175.1 Treponema sp.
GTATAGACCGCGTAAATCCCCACCGGCTCGTCCTTGCCCTTAACACGGACCACATCGGCTTTGCGGAAAACAAAATAATCCCTGGCCCGCTCGTACATGAATTCGGAAACCATAAGGGGGTGGCGGTACATCTTACAGGTCCCCTCCAGCCTGGACCCCAGGTTGACGGTATTGCCGATCAGGGTGTAGTCCATCTTATCCTGAAATCCAATATTCCCCACCACACATTCCCCGCAGTTTATCCCCACCCCGATCCTTAAACCGTTTTCTGGAAGGGTGATGGCGGAGCAGTCTACCTTTTCCAGGGCGCCGATCATCCGTACCGCCGTTCTAATTGCCTGTACCGGGGCGTTGGGGGAAGGACGGTGGACCCCAAAAACCGCCATGATGGCGTCGCCGATAAATTTGTCGATATGGCCCCCCTCTTCCATGATCTCGTTTCCCATAATCGAAAAATACTGGTTAAGGAAGGAAACCACCTGCTGGGCGCCGGAATTCTCGGAAATATTGGTGAACTCCCTGATATCGGAAAAAAGAACCACCACGTTCCGCGTTTCGTTTTGAAGCTGGACATCCGAGGGCCTGCGGATTATTTCGTCCATCACGTTTTCCGGCACATAACGGGCAAAGGCGGTCCGGGTTTTCCGCTGCAGTTCGGCCATTTCCCGGATAGCCAGGGCATTGGAAATAACCGGGGCGGCGGAGGCAAGAAAAACCTGCAAGTTTTCCAGGATGGCGGGGGAAAAGTATTCCTTTATCGAATTGGCGATATGTACCGATGCGAAACGGCGGCCCGAACCGGCAAGGGGAATCATGATATAGGATTCTATGTGCTTGTTTCTTTCCCCCGCCGGATACAGTTCCTTTTCCATCCGGTTTTCTCCCCGGAAATCGGGAAAAAGGCCGGTAAAATCCGCGTCCCGCAGCCGGGCAAATTCGGCAACGGCGGCGCTATTGTAGGCGGCGTAATTGGCGGTGAAGATCCGCAGGGTATTTTCCGTTCCCGCAATCATAAGGGACGCAATTTCCGCTTCGCATACATTGTGCAAAAGATCGAAGATGCCGGAAACAATATCGTCCAGGGAACTGAGTTTCCCCGAAAGCTCCGCCAGCATGCCGATCACCGTGGTTTGAAAGAGCTTGTTATCCAGCAGGTTGTTCACCATTTCTATCAGGGAATCCCCGGTGATTCTCCTGGCCTCCCGTTCTATCAGGGCAAAATCAATGGGATAGTCCTCTTTGAGGAGGCCGGCAACGGATTCTTTAAGAAGGCTGAAATTGTCCGGCGATTTTTCGACATACCTGTCCGCCCCGGCGTTAAGGCCCCAAAAGCGGTCCTTGGATTCCCCCAGGGAGGTAAACATGATGACAGGAATGTTCCGGGTATTTTTTCTGGATTTGAGCAGCCGGGCAACCTGGTAGCCCTTAAAAAGGGGCATCTCCACATCGGTAATGACAAGATGGGGCAGGAAGCTGTAGACCATCTTGAGTCCCTCAAAACCGTTTTCCGCCCGCTTTACCTCGTAACCTTCGCCGGTAAGAAACTCCGCCGTCATCTCGGCAAATATACCGGAATCTTCCAAAAGCAGGATCCGTTTCATGTCATTCCCTTTTGAATCGCCCGTCTTACTCATCGGAGGCCCCAATCAGCTCATGAACGGCAGTTAAAAGATTATGATTATTAAACGAATTTTTGATGATATACCGGGAAGCCCCCAACAGGGCGGCCCGTTTCTGATCTTCCTCGTCGGAACGGGAGGAAATGACAATTACCGGAATGGCGGAAAGCTCCTCGTTCTTCTTGATATTTTCGGTAAGCATAAAGCCGTCCATCTGGGGCATATTTAAATCCGTACAGATCAGATCATAACGGCTGGCCTTTGCCATATTCAAGGCTTCCACCCCATCCGCCGCGGTATCCACCCGGTAGCCTTCTGACTTAAGAATATCACTCTCGATTTCCCTGGTAGGAAGGGAATCATCTACCACCAGGATAGATTTTCTAATATTTCTGGATTCCAAATTTCTTTTCCTCATGTTAATGCCCTTGATCCGCCGGGCTGTCTTGATCACCTCGGACATGTTAAGGGCGGCGGTCATCTCGTAATCCTCCCCCAGGATAACGCCGGAAAAAACAAGCCTGGATTGGAGCAGCGGCGGCATGGGCTTAAGGATCACCGTCCTCATGCTGCCGGCCCCGTCCACAGCCAGGGCGATTTCATCTTCGTAGGCCCGGATGATAACCACCAGGACCGTCCCGTTTCCCTGGGCCGGCGGGCGGTTCTTTATCTCCAGAATCTGATCCAGGTAGTAAAGCTTGATGATCCGGTTTTGGTAACGAATCTGGGGGCGGTCGACAATGGTAATCACATCTTCCCGTTTTATCAGGATGATGGTACTAACAAACGAAGCGGGGATAATAAATTTCATATCGCCGCAGGAAACCGGAAAACCCGCCAGGGCGGCAAGGGAGAGGGGTACCACGATGGTAAAGGCCGTACCCCGGCCCGGTTCGCTTTCCACCGTAACGCTTCCCTTAAGGCGCTCAATATTACTGCGTACCACATCCATGCCAACCCCGCGGCCAGATATGCTGTTTACCCCGGCGGATGTGGAGAATCCGCTTTGAAAAATAAAATTGGTCAATTCTTCCCTGGTAAGGGCGGCGGCGGCGGATTCGGTTACATAGCCCTGTTCCAGCGCCCTGGCCCGGATCTTCTCAAGATCGATGCCCCGGCCGTCATCGGCAATCACTATCTTCATGCCGCCGCTTTCCCGGCCGCAGCGTATCTCCAGCCTTCCGGTTTCCGCCTTTCCCGCCGCCGCCCGTTCCCGGGGACTTTCGATTCCGTGATCGATGGCATTCCGCACGGTATGGAGAAACACCTCCCGGAGAACTTCGATAATATTTTTATCTATTTCGTTCTCCCTGCCCTCTATGGACAGATGTACCTTTTTCCCCATTTCCTGGGCAAGCTCAAAAACATGGCGGGGGTAAACATCGAGGATGGCGGAAATGGGAAGCATCCTGAGTGAAATAACATTGTCGTACACATCCCTGCTGTGGTTCCCCGCCTCCACGGCGTGATTTTTCAGGGCCGTGTTGATCTTGACACTGGCTTTTTCCAGTTTTCGGAAATCGGCGGCCAGGGCGGCCCCAAAGTTCTCTTCGGCCCTGATGACCCGGGAGAAATTTTTTATCATCTCCTGCAGAATCGCGTATTCCCCAGCAATGGCCTTGGCCGCTATTTCCAGGGATTGCAGGGATGCGGCGCTCTTTACGATGCTGTCTATCTTTTCCAGGGAAAGACGGATCGTTTCCGTCTTTGTCTTTTCATGATCCTCCCGGGAGGTTTTGATCCGCAGGGCCTCTCCATCGTCCTGGGCAATACCGCCGGGAATACCGCCGGGGGCGGTGGTTCTGGCAGAGGCAGCGGAGACGGCATCCCGCTCCTGTTTTTCGGCCACCTTGCCGCCTTCCCCCTGTTCAGGTCCTTGTTGTCCAAACGCGCCTTGTCCGGGCCCCCCCTGTCCGGGCCCCGTATTCCCCCCGGGAAGGGGGAGGCTGAATTCCTCGTTAGCCGCCATGGCCGCCAGTTCCCGCTCAAAAAAGCCCGTATCAACGGCATCGTCCCCGGTATCCTGGACACGCCGGAGTCCCTCCCGCAGGGCGTCCAGGGCTGCCATGGCAAGCTTTACCCCCGCGTCGGAAAGGCTGATCCGCTGTTCTTTAAGGGCGATAAACACGCTTTCCAGCGCGTGGCTAAGAACCTCTACGCGCTTAAATTCCAGCATCCGGGAGGAACCTTTAAGGGTATGAAGAGCCCGGAGGAGGGTTGCCAGATCATCTTCCAGGGATACCCCGTCCCTTATCTCAAAGATAAGGGATTCGGCGGTCCCGATATTTTCCAGAGCCTCCTCGATGAATTTGCCGATGTATTTTTCCCGCGCCAGCGCCATGTGTTTTCCCGGCCCCCCGCTACAAGAGTCCCGGCTCCCCGGCCTTCTTCTGCCCGGCATCCTGGCCGGTATTCAAAACCGAATCCAGATCCCGGATCAGCCCGATAAGCCCCTCTGCGGAGGAGGTGGCAACTTCGGTGGAATGGATAAAGCTGTTAAGCCCCCGGGAAATATCGGCAACGGCAATATTGATCTGTTCGATGGACTGCCGCTGTTTCTGGGTAGACACCGTGATGGTCTGGGCCTGGTTCGCGGTAATATCCGCGCCGGAAAGAATCTCCCGGAATATTTCCTCCAGGTCCTTGATAAGCTTTAAACCCCCGGCAATCTTATCCGCGCTTTCTTCGCTGGATATGATCAGGGAAGAGGAGGAATCCTGTATCGCCAGGATCTGATCCTTGATCTGCCTGGTCAGGGCCGCAATATCATCGGCAAGGCGGTTTACCTCGGCGGCGACCACGGAAAAACGCTTCCCCCGGTCCCCCGCGCCGGCCGCTTCCAGGGCCGCGTTAAAGGCGATAACCTTGGTCTGATCGGTTATCGTGTTAATGGCGCCGATAATATCCCTGATCCTGGTGATTTTATTGCCAAGGGCAATAATTCCCTCAATAACGCTGTCATTCTTATTCTTGATGTCCCCCATCTGGATTACGTTGTTTTCCAGCACCGAAAACCCATGGGTCACATCGTCCTTCATCCTGGACGCGATAGCGGCAACGCTGCCGGTCTTTTCCGCGATGTCCCCGGCGATTTGGGCGTTTTCAGTGATAGTACTTTCGATTTCCTGGACGCTGGAAGCCTGGCTGTTGGCGGTAGTAAAAATATCCTTGGATGAAAGGAAAATTTCATCCGTGGATTTCTGGATAGCCTTGGCCATTCCCTTGGTCTGGTCCACCGTCTGCTCGGAAGCCAGGGCGGCCTGGGATTCCGATTCGATCATGCTCGTAAAAAGGTTAAGCCGCCGCTTACAGGCCATGCCGGTGATGGCCCCGCCTATAATCATCCCCATTACCCGGAAGGTCTCGTTGTACAGGGGAAAACGCACGGCGATTTCTCTGCCGTGGATCAGCGCGGTATAGGGCACATCAAGCACCATCCGGTGGGGGATAATGGCAACGGCATAGGTAATGCCCGCGTAGATACCGGAAAAGATGGCGCACCTTGTGTCATACCGGAAGGAACCCAGCACGATAAGGACCGTATAAAACAGGGCGTGTATCGAAAGAAAAGAAATAGGCGGGTAAATCTCGGGATAGGTACTGGAAACAAAGACAATAATTGAAATGGTAGTCATATCCATAAAAACGCAGATATATTTTAGATAAGGACTTACCAGGGTACGCCCCCGCAGATAAAAGAGCATAAAAATTCCGTAACAAAAGAAAAAACTGGTCCCCACATGGGTGCGCAGGGGGGTATACCCCAGACCGGATCTTCCCCGCAGAATAGAAATAACAATCATCCCCACCACATAAATGGTCCCCAGGGCAAGGCGGAAGTAATTGATAATTACTTCTCCGTCCCGTTCGTCACGGATTATCCGTTTCTCCAGCGTACTTTCCATTTTCTTTGCTCCCTCCGCTTATCCGGCCCGGGGACTGGTTTTCCCGGTCCGGTATTCCGCCAGTATTTTCTGAAGTTCCACCGACATAAGGTTTAGGTTATCAGCTATCTTTGATGTTGAGGCGGTGGCGGTGACAAACTGGTTTACCCCGGCGGATATTTCTTTTAAGGCGATAAAAATTTGGGATGTGGCGTATTCCTGCTGCTTGCTCACATTTGAAATCTGCTGGGACCTAAGGGCCACATTCCGGGAAACATCCACGATCTGCTCAAAAACCTCTTTTTGCTTCACCACACGATCATAGCCCTGATCAATCTGCAGCATCCCGTTGTTCGCCTCCCCGGTCAGCGATTGGGAGGCCTGCCGCAATTCCTGTATCTGTTCTTTTATCTCCGTGGTGGAATCTACCACATTATCGGCAAAGCGGCGAATCTCCGCAGCCACCACGGAGAAACGGGCGCTGTCCCCGGCCCCCTCGGCGTTCAGGTCCACGGAGGCGGCGGCCTCCAGGCTGGCGTTAAAGGCGATAAGCTTGGTTTGATCGGCGATAGCGTCGATAATGGCGATAGATTCGTTGATCCGGGCAAGTATGTCCGCCAGGCCGTTTATCTCCTCAATAATTTTCCCATGCTCATTTTGTATCAGTCCCATCATTTCCTGGTTGGTGTCGCGCAGCTCCGCCCCCCGGCGGGACAATTCCCCGGTCCGGGCCGCCAGTTCCGCCACCTCCTGGGTCTTTGCCGCCCCCTGGGCGGAAAGGTTCTTGTTCCCCTCCATGGTACTCAGAATCTCCGCCACGCTGGCGGACTGTTCGCTGGCGGTGGTGGAAATTTCCCGGGCGGAAGAAGATAGCTCAAAAACCGCGGAAGAAACCATGGCGGCGTTTTCGTTAAACGAATCGAAGGCGGTCCGGAGTTTTCCCAAAAACGAATCAAAGGCGGTCATAAGTTCCCCAAATTCGTCCCTGGTCTCGCCGGTCAATGTTACCGAAAGATCGTTTTCCTCCAGAGCGGCAAACATGCCCCGCAACTGCCCGGTACTCCTGGAAATCCGGACAGCGGACAGGATAGCTATGGCAAAGGCCAGGATCGAGGCAGGGATCACCAAGCCCAGGGAGCGCAGGAGATGCCAACGCTGCTGGGCAACACGCCTTTGCAGGGATATTCCCAATTCATCAAGGCAGGCGTTCAAGATAACATAACTGCTTTCAACAGCCAGGGCCTCCGCTTTTAGGGCGTTTGAATAGGCCCCGGTAAAAGCTGCGGAAGGCGCGGAAAGCGCGGCCCCCCCGCCGGGATTCAGGGAAAGGACCTGCTGAACCGCCGATACGAACCACTCCACCGATGAACGGTAGGAGGCAAGAAGGGGGAATAGTTCCTCCGCCCCGGAATCCCGCCCGGACAGGTCTTCCTGTACAAGAAAATCCAGGGCGGTGCCAATATCGGAAATGATCGCGGGATAATCGGAATCCCTCAGCAGCGTCAGGTAATCGCCGGCGGCCCTGCTGTCATCCCCGGAAAGGCCGGTCCGGTCCCCGTTAAGACGCAGCAGATCCCCTATCAGAATTATCCGTTCCCAGGACCGGGGAAGAGCCCGGGTTACCGCGTCCGTCAAATAATAATCCCCCATACTGTCGTCCATGAACAGGGCGGCGTTGTTTCCCGTCAGAACAAACAGAATCCTAAGGTTCCCGGCAATCCGCTGATGGGCGGCGTCCTCTCTATCCCAGCCGGTATTCCGCAGAATCGTAAAATCATCGTTAATCTGTTTTATAAGGCCCTCTCCCCGGGCGGCCCCGGTTCCCCCAATGGCCGCGTATCCCCTTTCCAGTTCCCGTAAAAGCGAAGTGACGGCATCCATGGTTTCCGGCCCGGCATTCTCCAGACCCGCCGAAGTGATCCGCAGCAATCCTGCGACAGTCCGCAGACAGGAAATACCCCGCTGTTCCCGCCCGGCGCTTTGGATAGAAGTATTGGCGCCGCTGATGATAAAGAAAAGCATCATTCCCATGGGAACCAGAAAAAATGCGCTTGAAATTATCAGCCTGACTCCGATCTTCATATTCTTAAACATACATGCTCCTAAACCATGGCAGAGCGCCGGGCCTGCGGATATTTCGGACAAAATCCGGCGCGGAAAACGGCGCAAAACCCGGCAAACTCCTAGGAGTTTGTTGCGCTTCGCGCATAAAACAGTATAAATATTCATGAAATGAATATTTATACCTTACAAACTCCGAAAGCATGCCCAATAATCGGGATTTTTTGCTCAGGGCGCCTTTGGCGCCCCTTTATGCAAAAAATCCACAAGTGCAACACAGGCTGCTAGAGGGCCAGTTTCTTCTCCAGTATACGGCGGTAGTAATCGGGGGAGAAACCTCCGATAAACACCTCGTAGCCGCAGCCGGCGCCCTTCTCCATGCTTTCCAGGGCTTTTTTAAGGCGATACCGGTAGCGGGTCGCGTTCCCCCCCTCCGCCAATGATCCGGCCCGGTAAAGGGCGGGCCAAAAACCGCTTTCCGCCGCCGCCGCTTCCTGATATTTCGCCTCCGCCAGTGAAAAGTCCGCCCCCTGGTAGTAAAACTCCCCCCGCAAAAAAGAAACAACCGGGGAGGAGCCCCGCTTCTCAAGGGAGGAGATGACAAGACCGGCGGAGGAAAGATCCCCCGCGCCCATCAGGCTTAGGGCGGCGGCGGCAAG
>JAISBN010000040.1 GCA_031266175.1 Treponema sp.
GCAGCGGGGTATTGAAGATTTTTCCTTGAAATCTTTGCGTATGCGGGGGAACAAATCCCCCGCACCCCCAGTTTTACGCCCCAGAGGGGCGGGGAATTAACCCTAGAGAGATTAAAAGGGAGCATTATGCGAAATAATATTTTTGGTTTTATTGCATTCTTTTGCATTTTTTCATGTACTGTAAAAGAATCACAAACTCCAAAGGCAGAGCAGTCGCAATATTCAATGACGGGAGAGTGGATTTTTGAGGAAGATGATGGTGGTCCATATATATTTACATTTACCGATAAAGAATGTACCACGCTTTTTTTAGGTGACGATAAAGTTAAAACGGCAAATTATGAAATCGAAGGAGAAAAAATATTTATTACCACAAAAGACGGAATGCTCCATGAATGGGACTATGAGTTTCAAGATGAAGATACGCTGAAAATAAATATTGAAACCGATCAAAGGTATTTTACTGGAAGAAGAGTTAAGAATGATGTAACAACATTAAATGGGGTATATAGGCTCGTAAATGGCGTTGGTTTTATTTTTTCATTTGAATTTATTGACAGCTCAAATGTAAAAATAAAATCGAGTCCTGTTCATGGTGGTTTTATGGTGGGTGACAGTACATATGAAATAGATGGATCATCGGTACTATTATCTTCCGGGGTTTTACGGAGGAACCTGGAAATAGTTGGTGACACTATTCTCCTAATTAGAATTCCCGATGATATTATTGCGGTGTTTGAAAAAGAATAGAAGTCACTGAATCTCTCCACTCTTCAGGGCGGGCTTGTCTATAATATGTCCCGCCGGACCCTGACACTCCGGCCCGCACCCGGTATACTCCATCCATGGCTAAAGTGATTATCGCCGGAGGCGGCATTGCGGGACTGGCCGCGGGGGTGTACGCCCAAAAAAGCGGGTTTGAAACGGTTATCTATGAATCCAACAGGGTTCCCGGCGGGAATTGTACCGCCTGGCGGCGGAAGGGCTACTTCTTTGAAGGGGGGATGCACTGGCTGAACGGTTCAAGCCCCGGCAGGATGCTCCACCGGGTGTGGCGCGAGGTGGGGGCCCTTTCCCCGGCGTCCCGGATAATCACCGCGGACCCCTTTATGGTCTGCCTGTGGGAGGGGGAGCGGATCTGCCTGTACCGGGATCCGGGCCGGCTGGAAGATCAGCTCCGCGCCCTGTCCCCGGAAGACGGACCGGCGATCAAAAACCTCTGCGGGGAGATCCGCCGCTTTATGCCCCTGCAGCTGCCGGTGACGGACCTGCCCGGCCTGAAGGTCCGGGAAAAAGCCCCCGCCGCCCCGGGGGCCCTGCTTAGGATGCTGCCCGCCCTTTCCCGGGTACTCCCCCTGGGAAAACAGCGGACCGCGGACTACGCCGCCCGGTTCCGGCATCCGGGGATCCGGATGCTCCTGCGCGGCGTCGTTCCCCCGGATTACGACGCGGCGTCGCTGTTCTACACCCTGGCGAATTTTGCCTCCGGGGATGGCGGATACGTCGAGGGGGGTTCCCCGAAACTCTCCGCCGGCATGGCCGGCCGTTTCACGGAGCTGGGGGGCGTTATACGTTACGGGGAACGGATCAGCCGGATCGTGGTAAAGAACGGCAGGGCCGCCGGAGTGATCGCCGGGGGCGAATATATCCCCGCGGATGCGGTGATAGTTGCCGCGGACGCCCTGGCGGCGGTGGACACCCTCTTTGACGAACCGGTCCGGAAGGGCTGGACCGGCAGGATGCGCCGGGACACCATCCCCCTGGTAAGCACCTTTGTCTGCATGGGCGTGGAGGCGGACCTTTCGTCCTGGGATGAAAACGTCCTTTTCCCCCTGAAAAGGCCCTACGAGTACGGCGGCGTCCGGTTTACCGGCGCGAGGTTTTACAATTACGCCGCCTATCCCGGTTACGCCCCCGAAGGCTGCAGCGTCCTGACCACTATCCTTCGGGGGGATACCTACGAATACTGGAAGGACGCCAGGGACCGGGGGCTCTACGATCAGCGCAAGAAGGAACTGTTTGAAACGATCCGGGACCGCTTTGGGGAGCAGATTCCGGGCCTCGCCGGCAAGGCCGCGGTATGGGATGTGGCCACCCCCTTGACCTACGAACGGTTCTGCGGATCCTACCACGGCTCGTGGATGACCATGACCCCTCCCGGTTCAAGGCGGACCCCCTATCCCTGCACGGTCCCGGGTATCGGCGGTCTGTACTTCGCCGGCCACCGGATGAGGCCCCCCGGGGGAATGCCCGTGGCCGTTTACTCGGGCCGGACCGCCGCCCAGCGCCTCTGCCGGGACTTCGGCGCGGTCTTCGGGTAGGGGTGCAGTTTGCAAAGCAAACCGCAAGCCAAAAAATCGGCATGGATGGTGATTGTGCGCCGCCGGACGGGGAGGGCAGGCTAATGGACTGGCTGTGTTTTTTAAAGGCGGAGACGGAAGAGGGGTATTTTCCGCACCCCTTGCGGACAAGCCCCCTTCGGGACATAATACAAGCCATGATCCTATTCCCCTGCGGTTCCGGTACGGCAGGTCGGGAGCTTTTGGCGGAACTTACCAGAAAGCAGGCCGGCGCGTCCCTGTAGATCGAAGAAATCTACGACCTGGTAAAAGAGCAGGGGGGCTGCGGGATGCCGCGGCGGCGGAAACGGCCCGGGCCGATCAGCTGGTACTGGCGGCGGTGGGCCTTTCGGATCTGCTGGAGGATTTTTGTGCCTACGCCGGGCGGAGCGGCGGCGGTGAATTACAGCGTCAGGATTAAAACGTATATCCCGGGCCGTCGGACCGCCCCCGGACCGCGGAGCCGTCGGCGCCTGCCGGAACTGCGGAAAGATTTACCGGAAAGGCGCAAAAGCCAAAAAGGAGGGCTTTTATGAAAGGTAAAGTTCTTTTTCTCCTGGGTACGTCCGTTATGGCGTTTTTTGTTTCCTGCGTAACGTCTATACCGATTACCGTTAACCATCCGCCTCTGATGGATACAAACGGCATCGAACGGCTGGTGGTAAGACCCTTCGAAGGGTCGGGGAACCGGCGGCAGATTGCCGAGGCGCTGACCTTTATCTTCAGGGATAAAATCACCGGGACGGGGGTGTTCAAGGTGGTGGAGTATGCCGGATACAGGCCGAACGCGGGGATGGCGGACGCTTTTCTTATGGGGATTGTTACCGGCTATACGGTGGAGGACGGATCCCACGAGGAGAAACGTACCCGGAAGACGGATGACGGTCAGAGCGTCCAGGTTCAGGTGACGGTCTATGACCGGAAGGTGTCCCTCGAGTTCACGTACCGTATCGTAAACGACCGGGACGGGACGGTTATCCGTAACGGCGAGCGGAAGGTTTCATGCACGGCGTCGGACAGCAGGGAATCCCGGATCGATCTGCAGTCGGGGCTGTCTCTGGCCAGGAGCGCCGCCGAAGGCGCGCTGGGCAGCTTTAACCGTGAAGTAGTGCCCTGGACATCCAGGGAAAGTCTGAACCTGGACAAGGAGACTTCCCGGGACAAGGCGCTCAAGGCCAGGATGAAAGAAGCCGACGCACTGGTAAAGGCGGGGAACGTACAAGCGGCCCAGGGGGCCTACGCTCAAATTTACGCGGAAACGGGCAGTCCGGCGGCGGGTTACAACGCGGCTATCTTGGCGCAGCCCCTGTACGACCTTGACGCGGCGATTTCCCGTATGGCCGCCCTCGCGAACGCCACCGGATACGCCAAAGCCCGCGCCGAGCTGGCCCGGCTGGAAAGGTTCCGCGGTGAAAACGCCGCGGCGGCGGCAAACCAAACCGGCACCTCCGCCCGGAACATGGCTATCAGAAAGGCGGCGGACGGACTGGCCGCCGCTCTTCCGGCGGGTTCGCGGATTTCGGTGCTCAACATATCCAGGTCCGAAACAGACCTGGGCGATGTTGTTGTCCGGGAAATAACGGATACCCTCATAGCCGCGGGGAAGATAACCATTCTGGACCGGCAGAATTTACAGCTCATCGAAGCGGAAAAGCGCTATCAGGCTTCGGGAGAGGTGAGTGACGACGCGTACGTGAGTATCGGCAAAATGCTGGGGGTGGAAACCATCGTGACGGTTTCCATCACCGGTTCGGGGAGTCAGCGTAAACTTACCACCAGGTCTATAAGCGTTGAAACCGGCCGGGTTCTCTACAGCGATTCGACAGAAATATAACGCCGGCCTCAGCGGCCGCGGTTTCCCGGAACTAAGGTCCGGGAAACCGTGACCGGCGGCTTCCGGCGCGGCCGCGGATACGGCCGCACCGGACCTACCTGGTGTTGTTGATCACCGCCTGCGCGCCGGCAAGCCGGGCCAGGGGCACCCGGAAGGGCGAGCAGGACACGTAACTCAATCCCGCGCGGTAGCAAAAATCTATGGTCAGCGGATCGCCGCCGTGCTCGCCGCAGATCCCCACTTTCAGATCCTTGTTGACCTTCCGCCCTTCGGACGCGGCGTACTGAATCAAAAAGCCCACCCCTTCTTCATCGATTGATTTGAAGGGGTCCACGTCGAGGACGTTCTTTTCCAGGTAGGTGGGAAGGAACGAGGCCACATCGTCCCGGCTAAAGGCAAAGGTCATCTGGGTAAGGTCGTTGGTACCGAAGCTGAAAAAGTCCGCGTATTTTGCCACATGGCCGGAACGGATCGCCGCCCGGGGCACTTCGATCATCGTGCCGATTTTAATATCCAGTTTAACCCCGGCTTTGTCAAAAACCCCCCGGAGTACCGCTTCGGCGTTGGGCCGGAGGAGCTTAAGCTCCCGGGCGGTAACCACGATGGGGATCATGATTTCGGGGTTGACGGGAATCTTTCGTTTAACGCAGTCCGCCGCGGCCAGGGCGATGGCTTCCACCTGCATGTCGTAAATTTCCGGGTAGGTAACGGCGAGCCGGCAGCCCCGGTGGCCCAGCATGGGGTTTGCTTCGTGGAGCCTGTCGATCTTCGGTTTAAGGGACGCGGGGCTTACCTTAAGGTAGGCCGCAAGCTCCGCTATTTCTTCCCTGGTGTGGGGAACAAATTCATGAAGCGGCGGATCCAAAAGCCGGATCGTTACCGGCCGGCCTTCCATGGCCTTAAAGATGCCAAAGAAATCCTTTTTCTGGAGGGGAAGGATCTTTTTAAGGGCCGCCTTCCGCTCCTCAAGGGTGTCGGCGACGATCATCGCCCTAAAGTGGATAAGCTTTTCCCTCTCGAAGAACATGTGTTCGGTCCGGCAGAGCCCCACCCCCTGGGCGCCGAACTCAAAGGCCCGTTTCGCGTCTTCCGGCTGGTCGGCGTTGGTCCGCACGTCAAAACCCCGCAAGCCGCCGCTCCTGACGGAAGATTCGCGGATTTCATCGCACCAGGAGAGGAAGGCGCTCATGTCGCCGGAAATTTTCGGCCTTACCAGGGCAAGGGCGCCGTCGTAGACCTCGCCCGAGGAGCCGTCAATGGTGATCCAGTCCCCTTCCTTGTAGGTTTTCTTTCCTATAACCACTTTTTTGCCCTGGACGGAAACGCCCTTGGCCCCCGCCACGCAGGGGGTTCCCATGCCCCGGGCCACCACCGCGGCGTGGCTTGTCATGCCGCCGGTGGAGGTAAGGATACCCTGGGAGGCCGCCATGCCGCCAATGTCCTCGGGACTTGTTTCCTTGCGGACCAAAAGTACCTTTTCACCCCCCGCGGACCAGGCTTCCGCGTCGTTGGCGGTAAACACAATCCGGCCCGCGGCAGCGCCGGGGGACGCGTTGAGGCCCCTGGTAAGGGAAACTGCGCCCTTCTGGGCCCTGGGATCAATCATCGGATGGAGGAGCTGATCAAGGTGGGCGGGGGTAACCCGGAGCACCGCCTCCCTTTTGTCGATAAGTTTTTCCGCCACCATATCCACGGCGCACTTTACCGCCGCGGCGCCGGCCCGCTTGCCGCTCCGGGTCTGGAGCAGGAAGAGCTCGCCCTGCTGAACGGTAAACTCTATGTCCTGCATATCCCTGAAGTGGTTTTCCAGTTTGTCTCTGATTCCCACCAGCCGGTCGTAGACTTTTTTGTTCCGCTTTGCCAGGGTGGCGATCTTTTCCGGGGTCCTGATACCGGCCACCACGTCCTCGCCCTGGGCGTTCATCAGGTACTCGCCGTAGAATTCGTTCTTTCCCGTGGAGGGATCCCGGCTGAAGCATACCCCGGTGCCCGAATCGTCGCCGAAGTTGCCGAAAACCATGGACTGGATATTGACGGCGGTTCCCTTAATGCCCCTAATCTCGTTGAGCCGCCGGTATTTGATGGCCCGCTCGTTCATCCATGATCCGAAGACTGCGTTTACCGCTCCCCAGAGCTGTTCCAGGGGCGCCTGGGGAAAATCCTTTTTCGCGTGGCGGCGGACCAGTTTTTTGTATTCCTCCACCAGCTTTTCCAGGTCCCCTTCGTCCAGGCCGGTATCCAGCTCCACCTTCTTCGCTTTTTTAACGGAGCCCAGGGCTTCCTCAAAGGCCGCGTGGGGCACTTCCATCACCACGTCTCCGTACATCTGGATAAAGCGCCGGTACGCGTCCCAGGCAAACCGGGGGTTGCCGGTCTTGTCCGCCAGTCCCCGGACAGACTTGTCGTTCATCCCCAGGTTGAGGATCGTATCCATCATGCCGGGCATGGAAACCGGCGCGCCGGATCTGACCGATACTAAAAGGGGATCGCCGCTGTCCCCCAGCTTCTTTCCCATAACCTTTTCAAGACGAGCCAGGGTGGAAAGGACCTCTTCCTCCAGACCGGCGGGATATTTTTTGTTGTTTTCATAAAAGAGCGCGCAGACACCGGTAGAAATGGTAAAACCCGGGGGAACAGGAATACCCAGGTTCGTCATTTCCGCAAGATTGGCGCCCTTGCCGCCCAGGGTATCTTTCATCCCGGCGCCTCCTTCGGCCTTGCCTTCGCCGAAGAAATACACATACTTTTCTGTAGCCATTAAAATCCTCCGTTGGTCCAACCAATTTACCACAGGCGGGAAAAAAAGGAAAGGCCCCGCGGACTTTTGGGGGATCAAAATCTGGCACTTTCGGGGAGTGTCAAATTTACAGCTCTTTTTCTTGCGTTCCCCGGAAACTTAAGTACAATGAATTCTTGAATTATACTCATTAAAATACGTAAGGAGGAAACACATGAAACAACAGATCCAGAAGGTCGGGCGGTCGTTAAGCGCCATGGTCATGCCGAATCTGGGCGCTTTTATCGCGTGGGGGCTTATCACCGCCCTGTTCATCCCCACCGGATGGATACCCAATGAAAAACTGGGGAACATGGTGGGCCCCATGCTGAGTTATCTGCTGCCCCTGCTCATCGGGTATACCGGCGGCAAGATGATCCACGGCGTCAGGGGAGGGGTAGTAGGTTCCATCGCTACCATCGGCGTCATCATGGGAGCCAGCATCCCCATGTTCCTGGGCGCGATGATCGCCGGCCCCCTGGGCGGCTGGCTGATCAAAAAATTTGACGATGCCGCGTCGGACAAGATCCCCGCGGGCTTTGAGATGCTGGTAAACAATTTTTCCGCCGGCATCCTCGGCGGCATTCTGGCGGTGATCTGTTATCTGGGCATAGGCCCCATTGCCGAAACCTGCACCAACGCCCTGGGAGCCGGAGTAGGCTGGCTGGTGGATCACAAGCTGCTGCCCTTCGCCTCCATTCTGGTGGAGCCTGCCAAAGTCCTCTTCCTCAACAACGCCATCAACCACGGAGTCTTTACTCCCCTGGGAACCCAGCAGGCGGAGACCATCGGCCGGTCCATTTACTTTATGATCGAATCCAACCCCGGTCCCGGCTGCGGCCTCCTTCTGGCCTATTGTCTTTTGGGCAAGGGAAACGCCAGGAGCAGCGCCCCCGGCGCGGTGATCATCCACTTCCTGGGAGGCATCCACGAAATTTACTTCCCCTATGTGCTGATGAATCCCGTCCTTATCCTGGCCATGATAGGCGGCGGTTTTGCCGGCGTCCTCTCCTTAAGCGTCTTCGGCGGCGGCCTTATCGCCCCCGCTTCACCGGGCAGCATCTTCGCGGAACTGATGATGACCCCCAGAGGAGCCTACGCCGCCAATATCGCGGGAATCCTTATCGGCGGGGCGGTTTCGTTCCTTCTTTCCATGGTGCTGCTGAAAACCTTCGGCAGGGACGACGCGGACCTCAGCGAAGCCCAGGCGTCAACCCGGGCGATGAAGGCCGAGTCCAAGGGGACCTCCGTGGAAAAAACCACCGTGGCGGGGGCCGTTTTTTCCGCCGGGGTAAGGAAGATCGTTTTTGCCTGCGACGCCGGTATGGGGTCCAGCGTCATGGGAGCTACCAAGCTGCGGAAAAAGATCAAAGACGCGGGGCTCGACATCAGGGTGGAACATTCCCCGGTAAGCGAAGTTCCCCCGGACGCGGACATCATCGTATGCCACAGGGAACTAAAAGACCGGGCGGCGGCGGCAAACCCCAAAGCGGCGCTGGTCACCATCACCGATTTCCTTAACGCCCCGGAATACGAGGAACTTATCGCCAGACTTAAAAAGTAATACCGAAGGTGCGGGGAAACCGCCGGTTCCGTCATAGCCGCGGAACCGGCGGTTTCCCCTTTTCTTCCCGGCGGCACGTTCCGCCGGCACTTATGGGAGGAACCATGCAGGAATTTGTATACGCCATTCAGGACCCCGACGGAATCCATGCCCGGCCCGCGGGGCTCCTGGTAAAAAAGATGCAGGAATTTTCCAGCGCCGTCACCATGGGCAGAGAGAATGCCGCGGCGGTGGACGGGAAAAAACTTTTCGCCCTGATGAAGCTCCGGGTAAAAAAGGGGGAAAACCTGCTGGTCCGGGCCGAGGGGGAAGACGAGGAGGCCGCCATAGAAGCGGCCAGGACTTTTTTAAGCGGCAATCTGTAAGTATCATGTCCCGGATGATCTCGCCCCGTTTGTTCAAACTCCTGGAATTACTGCTGGACCGGAAAGAGCCGGTGCCGGTGGATGCCATCGCGAAAAATTTAGGCATCAGCCGCCGCACGGTTTTCCGGGAACTGGAAAACGTGGACGAACTTATCACCCGCTACCGCCTGGAACTTTCTTCCGTTTCGGGCAGGGGAATCCGGCTTGTCTGCGGCGACGACGACCGGCAAAAACTTGCCGAAGCTTTGCGGGAAGAACATTCCCTTAAACCGGGAAACCGGCAGGAACGGCTTCTGTGCCTCCTTTTGGAACTCCTTTCCAACGACGGAATACTGCAGAAACTTTTTTACTACGCTGATTTTCTGGGAGTCAGCGAAGCCACGGTTTCCAGCGATCTGGATGCCCTGGAACCGGTCCTGGGTGAATACGGCCTAACCCTGATCCGCAAGCCCGGCCAGGGAGTCTATGTCCTGGGCAGGGAGGCGGACATCCGGTCCGGAATGACCGCCGCCCTGCTCCGGGAAAAGCCGGGCATCGGTTCCTACGCCCATGCCTACGGGTATCCGCCCCGGGAAACGGAGCACGCCGTCAGGGAACTCTGCGGCCGCCTTAAACCCCATCTGGACTGGATGACCGAAGGTTTAAGCCGCCATCTGCTGCCCGCCATTACCCGGATCGAACACCATGTGGAACTTCCCGATCCCTTTCAGGGACAGCTGGATTCCCAGTATCCTGATTTATTTGAAAACTGCGGCCGGGCGGTCACGGTGCTGGAAAACCACCTGGGACGGGCCGTGCCGGAGGGGGAAGTTTCCTTTGTGGCGATCCACTTCTACGCGGCCCTCCTTAAAATCGGGGAAAAGAACATCCGCAAGCGGACCCTTCGGGCGGGCATTGTCTGCGTGGCGGGGATCGGCAGTTCCTACATGATGCTTTCCCAGATCCGCAAGCGCTTTCAGGGAGAGCTGGATCTGGAAGTCTGCGCCTGGAACGACAATGCCGCCTGGGATTCCCTGGATTTTCTTATCTCCACCATATCCCTGGAAATACAAAAACCCGTGGTCCATGTCCATACCCTGTTAAGCCCTGAGGATTACCGGAAAATCCGGGAAGCGATAAATTCGTATGCCTTTGAAGAAAAAACCGCCGCCCCCGGGGAAAAGCGTTTTTTTCTGCCGGAACGGATCAGCGCGGCCGTGGCGCTGCTGGAAAAAACCAGGACCCTGCTCTCCCGGTTCGACGTGTACCCGGTGGACCCCTCGATACCTTTTGAAGAGATGGTCCGTTTTGCCGCGGCCACCTTCGGCCGGGGAACGGAAGGGGCGGACCGGATCTTCCGGGACCTGATGGCCCGGGAAGCCCTCTATACCCAGGTGATTGAAGAGCTGGGGATCGTCCTGCTCCACAGCCGCAGCGCCGGCGCGGGGGAACCGGTGTTCGCCCTCATTATCCCCAAAACCGGGGACGGCGGCAGATTCCTCGATCCCTATTTCCGGGGCGCCGCGGCCACGGTGCTGATGCTGCTGCCCCAGGAGGGTCCCCCGGAAATCACCCGGATCATGGGCGCCCTCTCCGGCGCCCTTATCGACACCCCCGTTTTTCTGGACGCGGTGCGCCGGGGAAACGGCCCCCTTACCAGAAACATTATGGAAGCGGAACTCTCCGACGTACTGGCCCGGTACTGCGGAGAAAAATTAAAGGGATAACACATAACAACAAGTCTGCTTAACGCAGGGAGGAATCCATGGAAAACGAAATGATTAAAGCGGAAAACATCTTTCTGAATCAGCCCAGGGCGGAAAGGGAAGCGGTGATCCGGCGCTGCGGAAAAATCCTTACCGATTCCGGCTATGTCCGGGAACGGTATGTGGAGGGTATGCTGGCCCGGGACAATTCCTTCAGCACCGCCATCGGCAACTGTATCGCCATTCCCCACGGTGAAAAGGAATACAAAGACGAGATCATCACCGCGGGTTTCGCGGTCCTTACCTATCCGGAAGCCATCGACTGGAACGGGGTCAAGGTCAACCTGGTTATCGGCATCGCCGCCCGGGGAGACGAACACCTGGACATTCTGGGAAATATCGTGGAAACCCTGGAAACCGAAGAGGACGTTAAAAAATTCCTGGCCATCACGGACAAGCGGAAGATCATCGATCTGTTTTCGGGCAGGGGAACCCTGTGATCGTTACCCGCAGGTTCGACAGCCCCTGATCGGATACTACTGGAGGAAACAAAATGATTACTTTGCATGGGAAAGGAGTCAGCGCAGGCATCGCCGTGGGCCCCCTTAAATTTCTGGAGCGTGAGGAATACGCGGTAGAGAAAAAGGCCGTCACCGACACCGCCGGAGAAGTCCAGCGTTTTTACGACGCCCGGCAGAAGGCGGGAGCACAGCTGGACGCCATGGCCCTTTCCATGGCGGAAAAGCTGGGGAAAGGAAACGCCCAGCTTTTCGAGATCCACCGGATGATGCTGGAAGATTCGGACTACTGCGATCCGGTGGTAAAGATCATCGAAACCGAAAAGGTCTGCGCCGAATACGCCGTCCAGGCCGCCGGTTCCCGGCTGGCCCTGGACTTTGCCGAAATGGACGACGACTACATGAAGGAACGGTCCGCCGATGTGCTGGACGTTTCCCGGCGGGTTATTGCCATCCTCTCCGGTACCCAGCGGGACCTTGGTTCCGCCGGCGAAGCGGTAATCCTCGCCGCGGAGGATTTTGCCCCCAGCGAAACCGCCCAGTTTGACCGGACCATGGTACTGGCCCTGGTTTCCCAAAAGGGAGCCGCCAATTCCCACACGGCAATCTTTGCCCGGACCATGGGGATCCCCGCCGTCATCGGCCTGGGGGCGACCCTTTCACCGGGCCTGGCTGGCAAAATCGCCGCCCTGGACGGGGAGACCGGGGAACTCCACATCGATCCCGAAGACGCCGTCATCGAAAAACTGGAAACCAGGCGGGAAGCGCTCCTTAAAAAACGGGAAGCCCTGGAACTGCTGCGGGGCATGCCCACGGTTACCAAAACAGGAAGGCGGATAAAACTCTACGCCAATATCGGTTCCGTGGACGACGTGGAGGCGGTCAGGAACGGAGACGCCGAAGGGATAGGCTTGTTCCGCAGCGAGTTCCTCTATCTGGGCCGGCAGGATTACCCCCCCGAAGACATCCAGTACGAAAGCTACCGGAAGGTAGCCGAAGAGATGGGGGGAAAAGAGGTAATCATCAGGACCCTGGATATCGGCGCGGACAAACAGGCGGATTATTTTGAACTGCCGCCGGAAGAAAATCCCGCCCTGGGACTGCGGGCCATCCGGATCTGCCTTACCCGGCCCCATCTGTTTAAAACCCAGCTGCGGGCCATTTACCGCGCTTCCGCCCACGGCAGCGTGTCGATCATGTTCCCCATGATAAGCAGCCTGGAAGAACTAAAGCGGGCCCGGCGCTGCGCCGCGGAGGTCCGGGAAGAACTGGCCGCGGAACACATTCCCTTTAACGAAAAAACCCCCGTCGGCATCATGATCGAAACCCCCGCGGCGGCGATCATCAGCGACCTTCTGGCCCGGGAGGCGGACTTCTTCAGCCTGGGGACCAACGACCTGACCCAATACACCCTGGCGGTGGACCGGCAGAACGAAGGGATCAGCGAATTCTGCGATCCCCGGCACGAGGCCGTCCTGCGGCTTATCCGCATGACCGTGGAAAACGGCCACCGGGCGGGAATATGGGTGGGGATTTGCGGCAGCCTGGGGGCGGACCCGGAACTGACGGAAACCTTTGTCCGCGTGGGACTGGACGAACTTTCGGTGGAACCTTCGGGGATTTTAGAGCTCCGCCGCCGGATTGCCCTGTCGTAACGCGCGGCCACGCAGTCGTACAGCTGCGCGGCCCATGGCCCTTGACAAATCCGCTTTCCCGAACAGATACTGACAGGGTAATGGGTCAAACAACGCGGGACGGAAAAACCATTTATATCATCGGCCACCGGAACCCCGACACGGATTCGGTGGTAGCCGCCGCGGCCTATGCCCGGCTCAAGCATCTTCTGAGACAGAAGGAATACACCGCCGCCCGGTGCGGCAAAATTTCCCCCCAGACCGAGTATATCTTTGAACGCTTTAACATACCCCTTCCCCAGTATCTGCCGGACATGATTCCCAAAGTTTCCTATTACATGGACCGCCACGTTGAAGCGGTGGCCGGGGGAACATCCCTCTGGAAAGCCATCGAACAGATGGAAGCGGCGGGGATCAAGGAACTGCCGGTGGTGAACGAAGACGGTTCCTACAGTTCCCTGCTCCACTACAACGCCTTTGCCCAGAACATCCTGAAGGTGATGAACCCGGAAACCCCTACCCTTTTTTCCACCAATATCCGGCTTATCGGCGAAACCCTTTCGGCCCAGCAGGTGTTAAGTTTTAAAAGTGAAGAGCTCTTCAAATGCATTATCATCGCCGCCGCAGACAGTTTCGAGACCTTCAAGAAAACCCTGGCCCTCCACACCCCGGAAAACGCCGTGGTGATCGCCGCGGACCGGCAGGACATCCAGGAGTACAGCATCGAAAGCTCCGTCCGGGCGCTGGTGCTTTCGTCCAACACCCCCATGGGCAGGGAACTGCGGGAAAAGGCGGAACGGAAGAAGGTGTCGGTACTGATCAGCCCCTACCGGTCCGCGGAAACCGCCATGCTGGTCATGTACTCCGCCCCGGTGTCCACCATGGCCGACGGCGGCATCAAGCCCGTCAACGTGCTGGACACCATCGGCAAGATCCGGTCCCTGCTCCAGGGTTCCGCCAGCAGGTCCCTCCCGGTTACCGACGATCACAACAAGCTTACGGGAATGATCTCCGAAAACAGCCTCCTCCACGAGCCTAACGTGGAGCTGATCCTCGTGGACCACAACGAGATTACCCAGGCGGTGGAGGGAATCGAAAACTATACGGTCCGGGAGGTGATCGATCATCACCGGCTGGGGAATCTGAACACCCGGGAACCGATTACCTTTATCAACAGGCCCGTGGGGGCTACCTCCACGATCATCGTGTCCCTCTACCGGCAGAGCCGCGTTCCCGTCCCCAAAGAAATCGCATCCATCCTGCTGGCGGGAATCCTGGCCGATACCCTGGTACTCCAGTCGGCCACCACCACCGCGGAAGACCGGGACGCCGCGGAACACCTGTCCAACATCACCAACCTGGAAATCCAGGACCTGGGCCGGGACATCCTGGCCGCGGCGAACCGCCTGGGAGACCGGGCCGCCGGCGAGGTAATCCGCCAGGACATGAAGGAATACAGCGAATCGGGGCTTGCCTTTACGGTAAGCCAGATAGAAGTGGACAGCACCGCGGAAATTCTTTCCCGCAAAAAGGAATTCCTCGACGAACTGGAGATCGAGCGCCGGACCCGGAAAGCCCTGTTCAGCGCCATCATGGTCACCGACGTGACCAAGCTGACGAGCATTCTCCTTATCGCCGCGGAACACAGGTTCCTCCAGACCATCGAGTTCCCCCGGCAGGACGAGGGAGTGTATCTGCTGGCGGACATCGTGTCCCGGAAAAAACAGCTCCTTCCCCTGCTGGCGGAACAGGTGGAGCGGGCCGCGGTGTAAGCCGCGATTGCTTCGGGGTCCCGAATGACCCCAAACGGGAGCCCGGATAGTATTGGGAAGGAAAAGGGAAAGAGAAACATGCCGAAAAGAAGAATAGCCGTATGGTTATATTTGGGGCGGTTTAATCGCTCATGAGACTTTTAGATATACCGACGCAGGGGGTTTAAATTATATGCTGCATTACCGTGTATCAAGAGTAAAAAACGAGGAAAATCTAATCAACAGGAATACTGATATATTAGACTTGTTTAATAACCATCTAAACCAGCCTGTCATAGTTTATGATACCACAAATTAAAGTCATTCTCAGAGAATGCCGGTTGTGGCAATGTCCCCGGTAAGGATATGACATAC
>JAISBN010000055.1 GCA_031266175.1 Treponema sp.
CGCTTGAGCTGGGGGTCCGTGATGGTTAATTCCTCGAATTCCTCATCGGCGAGGCCGGGGAGGACGGCCTTCAGGAAATCCGCCAGAATGTTTTTACTGCGCCGGTCGCCGAACAGGAGTTTGAAAGCAAAGTCCACCTTTGGCAGCATGAGGTTCATGGTTGAAAGTATACCACGGATGCGCCCAAAAATCACCATCCACGGTAAAGCCTTTAGGCTTTACCCTGATTTTTGGGGTTTTGTCCGTGGTGGTCGGGTCTGTCCGTGGCTGTTTTGAATTCGGAATTACCGGATTTTTGGACAGGGGACTTGTTAAAATAACCGATACCTTTTAGACTCGAATAGGTATACTTTATAGTAAGAGGAGCCTATGGATATCCAACTGCAGGAATTGATCGAGAAAATAAAAAAAGACGGCATTGAATCCGCCCAGGCGGAAGCGGCGCGGTTCAAGGCCGACGCCGAAGCCGGGGCAAAAAAAATAGTTGACGCCGCCAAGCGGCAGGCGGAAAACCTTATCGCCCAGGCAAAGGCCGACGCCGAACGGAGCGAGAAAGCGGGGATTGCGGCGCTGGAACAGGCTTCCCGGAACCTGGTACTGGCTTTCAAGGGTGAAATTCAGGGGCTTTTGAACAAAATCACCGCCGCCGAAGTTGCCTCCGCATATTCGGCGGATCTTATCAAGAATGTTTTGCCGGATCTTATCAGGAACTGGGCCGCGAAAAATACCGATTCCCTGTCGGTGATTCTTTCCGAGGGGGACGCGAAAAAACTTGACGACGCGTTCAGGGCCCGGCTTGCATCCGCCCTTAAGGGCGGCGTGGATTTCAAAATAGGGAAAAACCTCGAAGCGGGTTTTCACATCGCGGAAAAAGACGGATCCGCGTTCTATGATTTTTCCGCGGAGGCAGTCGCGGCTTTGCTTTCTTCATATCTGAACCCCCGGCTTGCCGAAATCCTTACGGGCGCCGCCAAGGGGCTGTAGGTCTTGAAAAACTACTACTATTTTGTAGCCAGCCTGCCGTGGATCAGCTGGGGCGATCCGCCCCCCGTAAGTTCCCGGGAATTCCGGGAGCAGTGCCGCGGCCTGATTGAGCCCGGCGACGCGGCCCTGACGGAGTACTGCCGTTACGATCCCCGGATGATCCTTGCGGCGGTCCGGCCCACCGGTTCGGACTTTATCGACCTGCTCATGGCCCGGGAACGGGCGCTGATACTCAATCTGGCATACCTGCGGGCCACCAGGCTTAAACGGCCGTCGCCGGGGGAGCCGCCCCACGACGTACCCCAGGCGGAAGCGGCGGCAAAAGCGGCTTGCGAAATGGACGATCCCCTCCAGGCGGAACTCTACCTTGACCGTTCCCGGTGGGACGCTCTGGATACCATGGTAGGCGTGGACTACTTCGGGGTTAATAACATTTTTGCCTACCTGATGAAGCTGCAGCTGCTGGAGCGCAGGCAGCTTTTTGATACCGAAAGGGGCTTTGCCGGGTATACAAATCGGTACGACGCCATAGTGAATGACTATAACTCAATTTCCAAGACGTAAAGAGGATATGTAATGAAAGGAACCAGTGGCAAAGTCGCGGCTGTTAACGGCAACATGGTTGCCGTGGATTTTGACGGCATCGTGATGATGAACGAAGTAGCGTTTATTGAAACCGAAGGAAAAAAGCTCAAGGGTGAAGTGATCCGCATCAAGGGAAACACCTGCAGCCTTCAGGTTTTTGAAATGACCAGGGGCATTACCGTGGGGAACGATGTCGATTTTTCGGGGGACATGCTTGCCGTTGAACTGGGGCCGGGCCTTTTAACCCAGATTTACGACGGCCTCCAGAATCCCCTTCCCCGGCTGGCCGAACAGTGCGGCTACTTCCTGGAACGGGGGGTGTACCTCCAGCCCCTGCCAGAAGACAGGGAATGGGCCTTTACCCCCGCCGTAAAACCCGGCGACACCGTGGTCCGCGCCGATACGCTGGGCACCGTTCCCGAAGGGGTTTTTACCCACCGGGTTATGGTACCCTTCAACCTGTATAAGACCTATACGGTCAAGTCCGTTATGCCCGCGGGGAACTATAAGATCCACGACACCATCGCGGTGCTTGCCGGTGAAAAGGGCGAAGAAATCAGCGTCTGTTCTTCCTTCTACTGGCCGGTCAAGCGGGCGATCAACTGTTACGAAGAACGGTTTAAGCCCGATGAACCCATGGTTACCCAGGTCAGGCTTATCGATACCTTCTTTCCCGTGGCCCGGGGAGGTACGTACTGCGTACCCGGTCCCTTCGGCGCGGGAAAAACGGTGCTCCAGCATACCACCAGCCAGCATGCCGATGTGGATATTGTTATCATCGCCGCCTGCGGCGAACGGGCCGGCGAAGTGGTGGAAGTCCTTAAGGAATTCCCCGACCTGACGGACCCCAAAACCGGCAAGTCCCTGATGGAACGGACGATCATCATCTGCAACACCTCCTCCATGCCCGTGGCGGCCCGGGAAGCCTCCCTCTATACGGCGGTTACCATGGCCGAGTACTACCGGCAGATGGGGCTTCATGTTCTTCTGCTGGCGGATTCTACCAGCCGCTGGGCCCAGGCCCTGCGGGAAATGTCGGGCCGGCTTGAAGAAATCCCCGGGGAGGAAGCGTTCCCCGCCTACCTGGAATCCACCATCGCGGGCTTCTACGAGCGGGCGGGGCTGGTGCGGCTTAAAGACGGCTCCATGGGGTCGGTCACCATCGGCGGTACGGTCAGTCCCGCGGGGGGCAACTTTGAGGAGCCCGTTACCCAGGCCACCCTGAAAGTGGTGGGCGCTTTCCACGGCCTTTCCCGGGAACGGTCCGACGCCCGCAAGTATCCGGCCATCCATCCCCTGGATTCCTGGTCCAAGTACCGGGGCATCATTCCGGAAGAAAAAGTTTCCTATGCCCGGCGCCTTCTTCTGCGGGGTACCGAAGTGGAACAGATGATGAAGGTGGTGGGGGAGGAAGGAACCAGCCAGGACGACTATGTGATCTACCTGAAGGGGGATTTTCTTGACGCCGTCTACTTCCAGCAGAATTCCTTTGACGAGGTTGATCAGGCGGCAAGCCCCGAACGGCAGCGGTATACCTTTACCCATATACTCAGGATCCTGGGCAGCGCTTTTGTCTTTAAGGACAAGGAAGAGGCCCGGACCTGGTTTAACGGCCTTCGCCAGAAATTCATCGACTACAATTATTCGCCCTGGCAGAGTGACCGGTTTAAAACTATCGAGAACGAGATGCTCGCCCTGATTAAGGATAAGGCGGCCGGCGTGGATCCCGCGGCGGAACAGTTCCTGTGATTCGCCGGAGGGCGGAAAGAGTCATTTTTTACGGTGAGGAAGGCTGATGAAAAAGATATATAGCAAGATTGAGTCGATAACGGGCAATGTTATTACCGTCCGGGCCGAGGGGGTCCGCTACGGGGATCTGGCCCGGATTGAAACCGGCTTCGGCGCCTCCCTGGCGGAGGTAAACCGCCTGGCGGGGGACGTGGTGTCCCTCCAGGT
Source organism: Treponema sp. (assembly GCA_031266175.1). GTDB lineage: Bacteria > Spirochaetota > Spirochaetia > Treponematales > Breznakiellaceae > JAISBN01. The sequence goes on from JAISBN010000055.1 coordinate 3,526, forward strand.
GTTTGCCGGGGGCCGGGGTATTTCCACCGGTGACAGCATCGAATTCCTCGGGCGCCCCATGGAGGTTTCCTTTTCCGAAAACCTCCTGGGCCGGGTATTTACCGGTTCCGGCGGTCCCCGGGATAACGGTCCCGCCCTGACGGAAAACCTTATTCCCATCGGGGGGCCTTCGGTTAACCCCAGCCAGCGGATCATCCCCCGGCGGATGATCCGGACCGGCATCCCCATGATCGACCTCTTTAATACCCTGGTGGTTTCCCAGAAACTCCCGATCTTTTCAATTTCCGGGGAGCCCTATAACGAACTGCTGGCCCGGATAGCGATGCAGGCGGAAGTGGATGTTATCATCCTGGGCGGCATGGGATTAAAGTTTGACGACTACCTCTTTTTTAAGGATACCCTGGAACAGGGCGGTTCCCTTTCAAAGACCGTTATGTTTGTCCATACCGCGGCGGATCCCACGGTGGAATGCCTGATGATCCCCGATATATCCCTGGCGGTGGCGGAACAGTTCGCCCTTCAGGACAAGGACGTGCTGGTCCTTCTGACCGACATGACTTCCTTTGCCGACGCCATGAAGGAAATCGCCATTTCCCAGGAACAGGTGCCCTCCAACCGGGGCTATCCCGGGGACCTGTACAGCCAGCTGGCAAGCCGCTACGAAAAAGCCGTCGACTTCGACACCGCCGGTTCCATCACCGTTCTGGGGGTCACTACCATGCCCGGCGATGACGTTACCCACCCGGTGCCGGACAATACGGGGTACATCACAGAAGGCCAGTACTACCTGCGGGGGGGCCGCATCGAACCCTTCGGTTCCCTTTCCCGGCTTAAACAGCAGGTGAACGGCAAAACCCGCAAGGATCACCGGGCCCTGATGGACGGCATGATCAAGCTCTATTCGGCCTACAAGGATACCCTGGAAAAGAAATCCATGGGCTTTACCATGAGCGCCTGGGACGGAAAGCTCCTCCACTACGGCGAGCGCTTTGAAAGGGAAATGATGGACCTTTCGGTCAACATACCCCTGGAAAAGGCCCTGGACCTGGGCTGGGAGATCCTTTCGGATTGTTTTACCTCCGAAGAAACGGGGCTTCGTTCGGAACTTATTAACGAATTCTGGCCCAAAAAGGACTAAGACGGGCGGGGAAGCATGGCAAAGTTAAAGCTCACCAAAAACGAGCAGAAAAAACAGAAAGACAGCCTGAAGATGTTTCAGCGCTATCTTCCGACCCTGATGCTGAAAAAGCAGCAACTCCAGGCGGAGATCCGTACCGTTGATATCCGGGTGAAGAAACTGCGGGCGGAAAAAGACGCCTTAACCGGGGGCTTTAAAAAATGGATCGCCGTTTTCGGCGAGGAAGCGTTTACCCCGGATATACTGCGGATCGCCCGGATTGTCACCGGGGAAGGCAACATTGCCGGCGTGGCGATTCCCCTGTTTGAAGGCGTCGACTTCGAAACGGCCCAGTACGATCTGGCCCAAAAGCCCCTGTGGCTTGATTTTGCCGTGGAAAACATGAAAAAGGTTCTCCTGGTGGATCTGGAAACCCGGACCCTGGAAGAACAGCAGAAGAGGCTCCAGAAAGAACTGCGGACCACCAGCCAGCGGGTTAACCTTTTTGAAAAGATCAAAATTCCCGAGGCCAAGACCAACATCAAAAAGATCAGCGTCTACCTGGGAGATCAGCAGACCGCCGCGGTGGTCCGGGGAAAAATCTCCAAACGGGGAATGGAGAAGGCATGATAACCATACCGTTCTGCGGCCGTATGGCCGCGGTATATAATCGAACAGGAAACCCAGTTTCATGATAACCATATTGTTCTGCGGCCGCATGGCCGCGGTATATAATCGAACAGGAAACGTAGTTTCATGATTGTACCCATGATGAAAGTGTCCATCGTGGTGATGGACAAGGAAAAAGAAAAGGCCCTGGAACAGCTGCGGGATCTGGGGGCGCTCCATCTGGAAAAAAAGACCGTCCAGTCCGAGGGCCTTTCCCGGCTGCTGGAAAAAAGGACCCGGATGGAAAACGCCCTGGGACTGCTGCGGCCCTATGCGGACAGCCTCCGAAAACACAAAAAAGCCGCACCGAAATCCGGACTCAAGGCGGACGCGGATTCACTGGCCGATGAAGCCCTCGCCCTGGCGGAAGAAAAAAAAGGCCTCCATGAGCAGCTTCTGGCCCAGTCTAAAGAACAAAGCCGCCTTGCCCCCTGGGGGAATTTTGAACCCGCCGCGCTGGCGGAGCTGGCGGCGGCGGGGATTACCCTGATTCCCTATGAACTGAGCCCCAAGGTCTATGAAGCGCTGGGAGACGATGCCAGGGTGATCGTCCTGGACCGGGACAAGACAACAGTCCGGCTGGCGGCGTTGGACTCAATCCCCGGGGCGGAGCCTTTCGCGCTGCCGGAGCGGTCCCTTTCGGGCATCGGAAGCCGCATGACGGAAATCAGGGACCGGCTGGCGGAAATAGAAAACCGTTTCTGTTCCCTGGTCCCTGCCCTGCCGGTCATTACCGGGGCGGCGAAGGAGCTTCAGGAAACCGTCGAATTTGAAAGCGCCAGGGCGGGAATGGACGTGCTGGCTCCCAGCGGGGATGCTCCCGGGGACTTTGCGGAACGGACCGTGTCCTGGATTTCCGGCTATGTCCCCAAAGACAGGGTGGGCGTTCTTAAACGGGGCGCCGCGGAATACGGCTGGGCGCTTATCGCCGTCGAACCGGGGCCCGATGATCCGGTGCCGACCCTGCTTAAAAACAACAAGCTGGTAAGCCTGATCAATCCCCTGACCGATTTTCTTGAGGTTACTCCGGGGTACAACGAAGTTGACGTTTCCCTCTGGTTCCTCCTCTTCTTTACGATCTTTTTCGGGATGATCTTCGGCGACGCCGGTTACGGCGCCATTGTTCTGGTCAGCGGTATTATCGGCATCATAAAAACGGCGAAAAAAGGCGTGCCCCCGGCGTTTAAACTGCTGTTCCTCCTGGGGCTTTCCAACTTTATCTGGGGAACGCTGACCTGTTCCTGGTTCGCCCTGCCGGTGGAAAAACTGCCGGAATTCCTGAGAAATATTTCCCTGCCCCTTATTTCCAATGTTACCGTGGCCCGCTCCGCCAGAGACGAGGGGCTGGTCCAGCAAAACCTGATGATCTTCTGTTTTTCCCTGGCCCTGCTGCAGCTTTCCATCGGGCATATCATCGCGATGGTGAAAACCAGAACCCTTAGAGCCCTGGCGGATCTCGGTTCCATCATGATGCTGGGGGGCATGTACTGCATCATTTTAAACCTGATTGCCAGTAACCAGTACCGGCAGATACCCCTGTACACCCCGGCGCTGTATGTTTTTGCCGGCGGTTTTGTCCTGAATTTTATCTTTGCCGCCTATGAGGGCAGCGTGGGCCGTTCCATTCTGGAAAGCCTTAAAAACATTATCTCGGTGATCCTGGGTATTGCCAATGTCTTTTCCGACATTATGTCCTATATCCGGCTGTGGGCGGTGGGGCTTGCCGGCGCGGCTATCGCCAATACGGTGAATACCATGGCCGGTCCCATGCTGGGGCATTTTATTCTTTTTGTCTTTGGAATAACGCTCCTGGTATTCGGGCACGGCCTTAACCTGGTGCTCAACGTCCTTTCCGTGCTGGTCCACGGAGTCCGGCTGAATACCCTGGAATTTTCCGGCCATGCCGGATTAACCTGGGCGGGTACCGCGTACAGGCCGTTTGCCAAACGGATTAAAAAAGAGGCGCAGTCCGTATAACGGGGTGCAGTAAAATAGAGAGGAGAAGAAACATGAATTTAGGTTTATTGGGTGCAGGTCTTGTGATGGGTATTTCCGCCATCGGTTCGGCAATCGGCGTCGGCATTGCCGGCCAGTCGGTAATCGGCGCCTGGAAAAAGTGCTACATAGGCAACAAACCGGCGCCCATGACCATGCTGGCCTTTGGCGGCGCCCCGCTGACCCAGACATTCTACGGCTATATACTGGGTTTTCTGTTTATGAAACCCGCCGCGCTGGCAAATCCGGATAACGGATCCCTTTATTTGGGTATAGGACTTGCTTCGGGGCTTGCCATAGCTTTTTCCGCCATTGCCCAGGGCAAGGCCGGCGCGGCCGGCGCGGACGCCAGCGGCGAAACCGGCAAGGGGTTTGTCAACTACATGATGATCGTCGGTATCTGCGAAACCGTCGCCATCTTCGCCATGGTTCTTTCGATGATCAGCTTAAGTTAAGCCGTACGGGTAATCCGCCCGGGCTTTTTGTTGATGTACGCCGCAAGAACGGTACAGCTGGGGGGCTTTGACGGGGTCAAAGCCATGGCCCTCGGGGGCGATCATCCCGTGGTTATTCAAACCATGTGGAAGGATCGCCTTTTTTTTAAGGATCTGGAAGGGGAAACCGGCGCGGCCCTGGTCCGGCGCGTTAACGCCCTTTCGGGGATGGGATGCGGTTTGCTCCGTTTTGCGGTCCCCTCCCTGGAAGACGCGGAAATCCTGGGGGAGCTGGCGTCCATGGTTTCCGTGCCTGTCTGCGCGGATATCCACTTTGATTATACCATCGCCCTTCGCTGCCTGGATTTTCCCGTGGCAAAACTCCGGATCAATCCGGGAAATATCGGAAGCCGCAAACGGGTGGAGGCGGTGGTTTCCAAAGCCGCCGGCAGGGGCGTTCCCATCCGTATCGGCGTCAATGCCGGAAGCCTTCCCGGGGCCCTGCGGAACCATGACCGGGCGGAAGCCCTGGTCAGGGCGGCGATGGACGAACTGGCGGTGTTTGACGAAATGGGTTTTACCGCGGCGGTGGTGTCGATGAAAGCTTCGGGAATTGCCGATACTATAAAGGCAAACAGGCTGTTTGCCCGGCACAACGGCGCGCCCCTCCATATCGGGGTTACCGAAGCGGGCCCCCTGATACCGGGAACGGTGCGGAGTACGGCGGCTTTGCTTCCCCTGCTGGCGGAGGGAATAGGCGATACCATCCGGATATCCCTTTCGGATACGCCGGAGAACGAGGTTATCGCGGGAAGGGAAATCCTGAACGCGGTCCGGGATCTGCCCGGGGCGGAAAAAACAACGGAGGCGGAGGAACGGCCCGGACGAAAGCGGACCGGCCGGGCCGGAGCGGTGATCGTGTCCTGCCCCCGCTGCGGCAGGAACGGCTTTGATACCCTTGACTTTACCCGGCGGTGGAAGGAACGGCTCTATGCCCTGGACAAGGATGTTACCATCGCCGTGATGGGCTGCGCGGTGAACGGACCCGGCGAGGCAAAACACGCCGATCTGGGAATTACCGGGGCGGGAAACAGTATTATGATTTTCCGCCGCGGCAGGGTGACAAGAACCATCGGCCTGGACGGAAAAGACGCCGCCGCGGCCGCGGACAGGGCCTTTGAGGAAGAGCTGGAAAAACTATGAAAATCCCGCGCGGGCTGTTTCCCGCTGTTCTTGCGTGCGTCCTTCTGGTTCCGGCTGCGGCCCAGCCGCGCCCCGGCCGGGGCGGAAGACAGGATCCCTGGTGGCTGACCCTGGAACAGGGAAAGAAGTCGTTCCGGAACGGCGCCTACGGCGACGCCCTCCGCTCCTTCGAGGATGCCCGGGAAAGCAGAAACCGGTTTTACGCAAAACTGGAACGGGATCTTGCGGCCGTGCTGTCGATCCACGAGGTCAGGCTCATGGGGGACGATCTGGGCCTGGTGGAACTGTATATCGGCAAGGAGTTCCGTTCCGACGCCGCGGACGCTCTTAAAGAGCTTTACTACCGGGCGCCGAAGGAAAGCCTGCGCAATTCGGCCCGGCGGGCCCTGTCGGAACTGGCGAGGTTCAAGGCCTACCCGGAAGCGGAGTACTGGATAGGGGAAGTCTACCGGATGGAAGGGGAATCCGGCATCGCCCTGGGCCAGTACCGGAAGGCCTATGACCAGCGCTTATTGCTGGAAACCCCGGGTTTTGAAACGGAGATACTGTATAAAACCGCCGATCTCCGGCGGCTGCGCCGGGAATACACGATGGACGAAGACAAGGAAAGGCCCACCGGTATGGTCGCGGTGCTGGAAGAGATCCTTAAGGCCGATCCCCTGTGGAGCCGGGAATCCTTTAACCGCTCGAACCTGATGAGGAGCCTTGAAAACAACGGGATAAACCGTTTTTTGGAGCTCTTCCGGCATAACAATCCGGTGAGCGAAAAAGCCCACCGGATCCTGGGACTTTATTATTATGCTTCCGCCAGACACGACCGGGCCGCGGAACACCTGGTCTTTGCCTTTCTTATCCAGAACACGGTTATCTGCGAAGCGCTCCTGGCGTCAAAATACGACTATACCTTTACGACCCTAGACGCCCTGATGCGGGACATCGCGGGCAGAAGGGATATTCTTTCATACCTTGATGAGGTTGAGTATTTCAGGACCCTCTATTATCTTGCCAACGCCTGTTACGGCAGCAACCGCCGGAACGCCGCCCGGGAAATATGGACCCTTTTGGCGAATAACGGTTCCGGGGAATGGCGGGGAAGGGCCGCGGCCCAGCTTCGCGGTCCCGAACTGGACAGGATACCCGGCCGTTAGTATGATGAACCCATGAACAAGGTTGTTTTAAAAGCCGAAGACCTGGACGGTTTTTTGACCGACGCCGATAAGGCTAATCTTTCCCGGATGGACGGCCTCTACCGGGAAGCGCTGGCCTGTTTCAACATTCTTTCCACCACCCGGCTGGAATCGGAACACCGGCGGGAGGAAGATACCCTTATCAAGCTGTACAACGAGATGGGCAGCCTGATGCAGGAGCTCTGCAAGGATGAAAAGGGCATTCAGGTCTATTCGTTTTTAACCCCCCACGAAAGCCATCCCGAGGCATCCAGGGTTATTGCCAAACTGCGGGACTCCCGGACGGAAAACGAAGAATTTGTCTATTATATCCAGCGGGCCTATGAGATGCTCTTTAAGCTGGCCTACGGCGGAACCCCCAGTTCCAACAAAAATTACCTGGTGGTTCGGACACCGGTTAACGTGCCGGTCCAGAATTTCGCCATCCACAAGATAAACAATATCGACGATAAAATAGAAAACACCGTTATGTGCGTCATGCTCCGGGGGGCGCTGCTTCCATCGATGATTCTTTCCAAGGAAATAGAAGAGTATTCTTCCCACGCCTACGCAACCCCCTTTGCGCTTTTCAAAATCAACCGGGACGAATCGAAGCATGAAAACAATATGGAATACATCCTTGATTTGGACAGATCCTACTTTAACCTGGAATCCCTTGACGGCAGGGACCTTATTTTTGCGGACCCCATGAACGCCACCGGCGGAAGCCTGGTGACGGTGGTAAAGTACCTTCTGGGCGAAGGAATAAAACCCCGGTCGGTCCGTTTTTTCAACGTCATCGCTGCCCTGAAGGGCGCCCTGCGGGTGGTCCGGGCCCTGGAAAACTGCTGCGTGTATACCCTCTGGATGGATCCGGTGCTGAACGAACTTGCCTATATTCTGCCCGGCCTGGGGGACGCGGGGGACCGGATCAACGGCAGGGATTTACCGGAATGTCCCCGGAACATTATCCAGCTGGTTGCCGATTACGGGGGCAATATTGCCCGTCTTTACCGCCAGCAGCTGAAAGAAATCGAAGATACGGTGCTGGGAACCGCCCCGGGATGAAACTTTGCTCCGTCCTGGTTCTTCTGGCGGCGCTCCTCTCCGCCGTATCCTGCGCTTCCTCCTCCGCCAGGGCGGAAGAATACTACGCGCTGGGGGCGGCGTACTTTGAGCTTAAAAAATATGACGAAGCGGAAAAATGGTTCAGCCGGGCAAAGTTTTACCCGGCGACCCGGAACGCGGCGGAATACCATCTGGGACGGATAGCGTTTGAAAAGGGCGGCTATGGGCAAGCGCTTGTTTATTTTGAACGGATCCTTGCCAGGGATCCGGAAAACGTTACCGCCCTCCGGGCGGCGGCCTATGCCTGCATAAAAACGGAGGAACTGGAAAAAGCCCGGGAATGGTACGGGCAGGTTCTGGAGCTGGTTCCGGAAAGCTACGACGAGGGCTTTAATTACGCCCTGGTGCTGATGGCCCTGGGTGAAGCCGAAACCGCCGAGCAGGTGCTGGTCAAGTACAACAACACGGAAAACCCCGAAGCCCTGCTGCTTTTGGCCAGGGCGCAAAAGCAGCAGGGAAAACCGGAAGCCGCGGACGCCTATACCGCCAGCCTGCTTAAAAACGACGATGCCGCCGTGCGGGCCGAATTTGCCGGGTACCTTGAGGAACAGGGGCTTACCGATAAGGCCCTGGAAGAGTATCAGCTGGCCCTGCAAAGCGCGGCGGAAGACAAAAAAGCGGACATCCAGGGGGCCATTGACCGGCTGGAAGGGAAAGAACCCGCATCCGTTCCGCCGGAATCCGCCCCGCCTGACGGGGAGGATAGGGAGGAGAGCGGGAGTTCCCTGCGGGATCCTAGAAGCTGACGGTCAGGGTAGTGCCGAAGTTCAGCATAAAGCTCAGTAAATCCGCCCGGGTATCCCGGTGAACCGTCAGTTTCGCGAAACCCGTCAAGGTTAAGGTCCCCAGAATGCGGACCAGCGATTCATGGCCCAGCGCGGCGCTGTAGACGCCGGAATCACCGGAATGATCGATAATAAATTCCAGCGATTCCCGGATGAGTTTTTCGTATTCGGTGTTTGCCAGTTCGCTCAGGGCGGGAAAGTACTTTGCGTCGGAAAGTTTTCCCATTCCCGCGCCGTAAATGGCGGAGAGCAGTGTTTTTTCCCGGGGGATAGTCCACACCACCCCAAAGCTTTCTATCCAGCCCGAATATGCCACCGTCAGGGTATTGTTCAGGGCCAGTTCCGCCCCGTGAAAGCCGTATACCCCGATGTTCTGTTCCGCCTGGATGCGCCACAGGGGATCCTCGTTCCGGGGAACGGAAATGATTCCCGTCAGGGAATGGCGCAGTTCATCGTTCTGGTAAAACTTAAAAACCGGGTATACTCCCATGGCGCCGAACATATTGATCGAAGAAAACCCCAAACCGGAACTGATGGTAAACACGTCAAGCCGGGTATCCAGGCGCTGTTCCATGTTTCTGTCCAGCTGGGTAAGAAAACTGACGGGGACGATCAGGGAAAGAGCATCGTACCGTTCGGGAAACAAAAGGTTCAGGGCAATCAGTTCGCGGAAGCGGGTGTTTTCGGAATCCATGGTATAATTGGAAAGGGTATTGTCCATGACGGAATCCAAATTTGAATCAAAGAGGGAAAAGACCGGCGCTTCCCTCCAGAGGGGCGCGGTATCGTAGAGGCTGCTTCCGTACTGGCTTATGTCGTCCCCGATGTTGTCCCCCGCGTAGACCATGCTTCGGGATATGTCCCGCTGGGATCGCAGGTTCCCCCTGACGGAACCGAAGGTAAAGGGGACGTCGATCCGGGCGGTGGAGGCGGACTGGGTTATGTCCATGGGAGCCGATACGGCGCTGTTTCCCTCAAAGGAAAGTTCAAGCCCCGCGGGAAGCAGGTCAAGGGAAAAACCTGCCCTGCCCCGGGCATTGCGGTTCTGCACGGCGCTGGTTGGGGAATCCTCCCCGGAATCGGGAACCATGGCGGTCCAGCTTTGGGCCCAGGTTTGTCCGTAATTGGGCATCCATGCCAGTACATCGTCTGTTTTTTCCGTATACCCCAGGTTCCCTTCCAGGATAAAACCGGGATGCCGGTTTTGTTCGGCATTTATTCCCGTCGAGGCGTTCCAGTTACGGGAAAGCCTTTTATTCTGGTAGGTCATGGCCGATGAAAAATTGCCGAACAGGAAGGTTTGCAGCCCCAGGGAAAGGGAATGGTTCATGGTTTCATCGTAGGGGGCGGTATTAAAGGTTTCGGAAATTGAAAGGGGGCCAAAGGACCGGGAAACGCCGTGCCCCGCGCTCCAGTACGAACTGTCGTTGGATGTCATGAACGACAGGTTCCCCGAAAGCCGGGTATCCAGGAGGCTTATTTCCCCCCGGGACCTGGACTGGATGCCGGTAAAGGTTTCCGCCCGGGAGTTAAAGGGATCCCCCCGGGCGGCGCTTTCCAGGGCCGTATTGAAGGCCGCGCCGGACAATACGGTCCTGTCCCCGATACTGACCAGGGCCTCCGGGTGCCTCCAGCCCAGGGTTGCCCCGCCGTTGATCCGGTATGAAGGGGAAGGGTCTTCCAGGCAGATTTCGTCGATCTCAAATGTGCCGCTGGAGGCGCCGCCAGGATCGGTAAAGAACACCGCCGCGTAGCCGGACTGGCCGCTTACGGCAAAGAAATCGTCCCCGGAGCCGCTCTGCCGCAGAGCGCTTGGCCGGTAATGGATGGTACCGGGATATTCGGTACCGTCTATTTTTATCCGCTGGGTTTCGCTGCCGTAGTCGATTTGTACCTCGTACCAGTGATTTCCATCGGTAAAAGGGTTTGGCATGGTTACTTCCAGGGCGGTCCTGTCCGGGTCGCGGTAGGAATCGGGTCCCCGGGAAATCATAAAATGAAAATCCGAAGTGGCTGGCAAAGCTCCTTTTATGTAGAAACTTGCCGTCCGGTAATTGGAAAGGGGAACGGAAGCGGTCCTGCCGTCGGCCCCCGCGGAATCAACGCCGTTCCATTCCACATGAAGTACGTTGTTAATACCGCTTTCATGCAGCCGGTCGACTTTTTTCGTATGAAGGTTTGATCTCATTTCCGCTATGGAAACGGTATCCGGCGCTGCTTTAATCTTGCCGCTGGCATCAACCGTAATGGCCCGCCAGGAAGCGCCCATCACGATAGGCTTGGCTACCAGAACCCGGCCGGAAAAAGAACCGGCACCGGTGTCGGTATTAATAATGAGGATCCGCATCTGGGTGGCGTTTTGTAGTCTTCTCCGCATGTCTTCGGTCAGGGTAATAGCAATATTGCGTCCGTCACTGTAATCGTTTTCAATGCCGAGCCAGGATGAAGGGAGGGACGTGTCGTAAAAAAGCGGGGCTTCAACCAGAAGAGCGGAATTTTCAACGCCGCCGGAACCTTCTTCCGCCAGGGAACCGAACTGGGCCACCACCAGGATTTTGGGGTTTGACGTGTCAAAGCCATAAAACCGGATCGGGACCACAATGGCTTTGGCCTGTTCCAGCAGTTCCCCGTCCCGTCCCAGGGGGGCCTGGAATCCGGTCCACTGTCCCGCTCCGAGGGATTCAAATTCTGCCACAAAGACATCGCTGTCCAAATCTTTAACAGGGTAGGGTCCGCTCAGTCCGGAAACCACCGGACCGTTCCATTCTATGGGTTTTAGTTCCGAAGAACCCAGAAAATTGGTTTCCCTGTAATTCCGGTAGGTAAGTGAAATCCTGTTGGAAAAAGTGACTGATGGTATTGTAGGTACGGGAGGGACGGATGGCGAAGGAAAAACGGGGGCAACCTGCGCGGGCCGTTCCGAAATAAACCCGGACGCGGTGGAGACGCCCATAACAATTTCCGAATTGCCTTCCATGCCGGCCACCCGGTAGAGGCCTGTGGTATCGGGCTGTTCAAAGCCCAGGCCCAGGGAAAGGCTTGTTTTAAGGCGGTCGTAATCCCAGGATGTTTTAGCGCCGAAACCGACCGTACCGGGACTGGAAGCCCCTTCTTCGGTGTACGCTTCCTTTGATACGTTCCAGCGCATGCCCAGGGCCGCTTCGGCGCTGAAAGGACTGTCTTCCGGGGTATAGACGGCGCCCACCCCCGCGGCCAGGCTTCCCAGCCGCCGTTCTTCGCTGCGTTTCAGGTAGGTTATGCGGATTACTTCGTTGAAGCCCACGGGACTTGCCAGGGTTACGGTGCCGCCCCCCGAATCGTAGCTTACCTGGGAATCAAGGATGCCGCCCCGCCAGACCTGGACGGAACCGGGGATAACGTCGGTTCCTATGGTATACGCCCCGGCGGCGCCGTAGTTGGTAAAACGGATCCTGATGTCCTCGGTAAAGCGCTGGGTTCCCGGAAGGTAGAGTTCGGGGTAATCCCCTCCCAGGGGCCACAGGGTTTCGGGATCGCGCCGATCCCTGCCCCCGGCGCCGGCGGTGACAATTTCAAAGACCTCCCGGCTTGTATCGTCGCCGGTAATGGAGTAGAGGCTGATGTCCACCGGCAGGGTTAAATCGGTGACCGGGAAGATCTCGTAGCCGCTTACCCGCTCTCCGTTGGAGAGCCGTATCAAAGCCGCGTCTTCCGTGTTGTTTGACGGCGCCGCGTATCGGCTCTGCCGTTCAAAGGGGGAAAAGGTTCCCGGCTCGTAGATCACCAGGGACTGAACGCCGGCGATGGGGATAACCGCAGGACCCCCCGGACCTCCTCCGGGCTGGGGATAGGTACGCAGATCAATTGTGGGGACAGTCGACGGATCAAAATGGTACTGGACCGCGCCCAAAAAAGTCGGGTTCAGCGTTGCACCGGTTCCGTCGTTGTATGTCCCCAGGTTCGGCGTACCGCCGGGATAGATTCCCGGATAGCTTACCGCCACCATCCCCGGCGCTTCCCGGACCAGCTCCACCACGCCGTACCGGGCGCTGACGGCGTACTCGCTGGGATTGGCAAGCCGCCAGCGCCGGCCCCCGCCGCTGAGGCCGCCGTTCTTGTCCTCAAAATAAACCACCGGCGTCGACGGGATGTTTTCGTCGGACAGGACAAAGGACTTCCCCCGGATGGGCTTGTCCGGGGACAGGGTGGAAAAGCTCCGTTCCCGGTTCCCCACAAAGGTCCGCTCCTCCCTGGCCGCGGCGTCGTAGCGGACCAGGGTATGAAAGGTGAGAGTATCGGAACCGAAGCGGCCGTAGACCCCCAGGGAAGAGGGGGAATCGCCCCCCAGATCCAGATAGGGAAAGACCGGGAAATCCAGCCCCGTATTGCCGATACCTACGTACTGAACCGTTTCCCCCGGAAAGCCCTGGTATCCCGCGCGGTAGGTGTTCACGTCATAATCGTCCAGGAAGCTCACTTCCAAAAACCATTTCTGCCAGAGCCACAGGGACAGGGTCAGATCCGCCTCCTGGGTAAAGAGCAGGGGCGAGTCGTCCGATTCCGGGGCGGTTCCCAGGGGGGAATTGGCAATGCCCCAGTTAACGCTCAGGGAGCCTTTCCAGTAACCGTTTATGTACAGGGAGACGTCGGAGCCCCACAGATCCATGTGAAAGAGCTGGGCGCTGGCTTCTTCGGTTATTTCCCGGCGGTGCCTTTCCGCCGAAGTTTCCGCCGCGTCCAGCGCCAGCCGGGCGCTTTCGACGGGCGCAGGTTCCGCCGCCGTCTGCTCCGATGGTGCGGGCGCCGCCGCCGGTGGTTCCTGGGCAAAGGCAAAGGAGGCTATGCAGCACGCAAAAAATGCCGCGGCCAGCTGTTTTTTTACCTTCCGGCGGCCCATACTTCGCAAATCCTTAATTCCACGGTATACTATGAGTATCGGGGAATATGATCGTATCCATGATTCAGATGATCTTTGAAATTCCTGATATTGGAAGTATCAAGGATAAGCGGATAATAGTTAAGTCTGTCACCGAAAAGCTCCGGCGGCGCTTTCACATAAGTGCCGCGGAGGTGGATCTGCAGGATTCCCTTTCCTTTGCCCAGATTGGAGGCGCCCTGGTCTCCAATTCCCGGGTTTTCGGGGAATCGGTCTTGAATAAAGCCTTTAAAATGATTGAAAATGAAACAGCAGTACGAATTCAGGATATGAAAATCCATTCAGAGGAGTTTTAGGCCATGCCCCGGATAACTGTAGCTTTTCTTCCTGCCAGGTTCCGGCGGCCGCCGGGACGTTTGGCAAAAGCGGCCGTCCGTCTGGCCGCGGCCGCCTGCTGCGCGCTTTTTTGTTCCTGTATCGGAGCGGAATCAAGGGTCCGGCTTGAGGGCGACGGGTCCGGGCTTATAAGCTGCGAGTACCGGGTCGCCCGGGACCTGGAAAACATGGGTAAGCTGGACGGCAATGAACGGTGGCTTCCCGTGCCGGTGGGCAGGGCGGATCTGGAGCGGTCCGCGGCGCGGATCGACGGCCTGATGCTGGTTTCCTATTCCTCCCGGGAAGCCGGGCCGGACACGGTACACAGGGCGGAATTTTCCTTTGCGAATCCCCGGGCGCTGGAGGCTTTTTTTGATTCCTCCGGCCGGTACTTTAAGGCCGACATGGCCCAAAAAAAGATAACCCTCTCCTTTCCCGGATCGGAAGCCGGTAATGCGGAATTTGAAAAACCGGCCCGGGAGGCTCTGGAGGGGTACGTTTTTTTTCTTGCCCTTACCCTGCCGGAAACGCCCCGGGTAAGCTGGTTTGACAAAGAAGGAAAAACGGCCTCGTTTCCGGGAAGCTGCACGGTTAAAGGATCCGCGGTGGAGTGCGGCATCCCCATGGCGGACTTGGTTTTTCTCAAAGCCGCGCTGACCATGGAAATAAGCTGGTAAATGTCCGCCGCGGGAAAGAAACAATTTATCGAACTGCCCCTTAAATTTGTTTTTACCGAAGCGGGATCTTCGGATCTGCTGAAACAGAAGGTTAAAATCAACCGGCTTAAAATGGGGGATCAGACGGAAGGGTACGGAATATCCATGGAAAAGGTAAGCCCCGCTTTTTTGCAGCACATGGTGACGGCGGAGTATCTTTCAAAAATCGAAGTTTCGGGGGTGGAACCGGTGTCAAACCGGGCGGAAATTATTGATCTGACCAAGCTTATTATCTTCAGCATCCTGTACCATAATTATACCCTTGCCTCTCTGGAACGGATCCAGGGAATGGAGGCGGTAAAAAAGTGGAATCATGCCAATCCCCTGGAGATCATTGACGAGAAAACCCGGTTCCAGGAAGGATCCCCCGCCAATTTTATGGCCGCCCATGCCGCCGAACTTGAGGAGATCCAGAAGGAACTGCTGGAGCCGGTTTACAGGAACATTAACAGCGAAGACGCCCTGCTGGAGGAGGAAAAAAAAACCCGGATCCTGATCCTGCGGAAATTTTTAAGCTTTGCCCATCCCCTTACCTGGTTTGTGCTGGTTAAGTTTTTTAAATCCCGGGATTACCTCTATCTTGTCAGGGATGTCCGGCTGTGTCTGACGGAATCTTTCCGGAAGTCAAACATCGCCGAATATGCCGCCCTGATGCTGATGGAGCTTGCCTCAAACATCGAAAACCTGAATATCCTTAAAGAGGCGAAACTGCTGTATAAAACCGACCGGATACATATCCAGCGGGTTTTACAGGATCCAAAACTGCGGCTGCCGGTGATTGATTCCCTGCGGAAAAAGGACGGCCTTTTGACGTTTTCCTGGAAACTCGGGGGAACCAGCCTGGGAATCGGAACCCGGGGAAGGTTCCAGGTGCTGCTCTACGACCAGGACAGCAACTATAGGGAAACCAGGGAAAGCCTGGACGCGACAAAAGCGGCGGATGTAACCCGCTATAATCTTTCCGAATTTTACCGGCAGCTTCATAAAAGCGGCAACGATCTGGAACTGGGGGTTTTTTATCTTTCGTTTTTAAGTGAGGCCTGCGACCACATGGGGATAAAATTTGAATCCATCGTTAACCAGACCCAGTATACAGGCCAGACGATTACGACCCTGTCGTTTTCCCTTTAGGAGGCTTGGGATGTTTTTTATACACCGGCCGTTTCCCCGGAGTTTAGCATATTGGCTGTTGTCCCTTTTTGCCCTCCTCCTTTTCCTTTCCTGTTCCCAGGCGGAGCCGGAGATACGCTACGGTTCCCTGGAACTGGTCTACTATGAAAACGGGGGGAATCCCGTGGAACAGTTTAGTTTTTTTGTCCTCCCCCGGGACGACGACGGCATAGAGGATCTGGAAGAGCTGTGGCTCTACCACGACTGGGACGGCCTTTCCTGGCAGCTTACCAGCAAGGACTGGATTTCCCAGACCATTGACGGAAATACCTGGATAGGAACCAGGGCCATTGCCAGGGAAGACGACACTCCCCTTCCCAGGGGACAGTTCCGGGCGGTTCTGGTGGACAAGGGGGGCTCCCGGGCGGAACAGTTTCTGGCCTTTGATGTTCCCCCGGACCGGGAAAGGGAATTTCCCCTGCTGACCATTACGGGAAACCGGTACCGCATAGATTCCCGGTACCCGGAACAAAACCTCCTGGCCTACGACAATGAGGGAAACTACCTTTTATCGATACCCCCCCCCGCGGCGGAAGGGGAAATTTCCGCCCTGGGGCTTCCATCCCAGGCCGAATCCCTGTCCCTGTGGTCCAGGGATCCCGCCCGGTCCGTGTCCGCCTTTACCGACATTGTCCCGCTCAGGAACTGACGGTGAACGGCGCCGTCCGTCCGGGGCTGATTATGACCGTACGGTGATTATATTGTATGGAGCACAATAAAGAATCCCCGCCGCAAGCAGCGGGGTATTGAAGATTTTTCCTTGAAATCTTTGCGTATGCGGGGGAACAAATCCCCCGCACCCCCAGTTTTACGCCCCAGAGGGGCGGGGAATTAACCCTAGAGAGATTAAA
>JAISBN010000070.1 GCA_031266175.1 Treponema sp.
ACCAGATTACCAACGTTACGAGGGACGTCGAATTTATCAAAAACGACAACGATAAACAGTGGAAGATTGTCCGGGATTTAACGGCGGACATCCAGGCGTTAAAAAATACGCCCCTAAGCGTAACGCCCATAGCCTTGACCGGCAGCGGGACGTGGTATGCGCGGGCATCTGATATTATCGAAAGCGGGGGCAGCCTCTACGCGGCGGGATATGAGGATAATAGTGGCCATGCTGTCGCCATGGTGTGGAAACTCGACGGTTCCAGGGTAATATCCATCCCCCTGACCGGCAGAGGGGTGGATGCATGGGCAGTGAACATTGCCGCCAGCGGGGACAGCTTCTACGCTACGGGGTGGGAAAAAGAGCATAACGGCGGCAAGTCTGTCGCCATGGTGTGGAAGATCGATAGCTCCAAGGTTACGCCCATCCCCCTGACCAAAGGGACGTGGGATGCGGCAGCGCTAAGCATTACCGCCGGCGGAGGCAGCCTTTACGCGGCGGGGTATGAGGAGAACAGTGACGGCGATGAAGTCGCCACGGTGTGGAAGCTCGACGGTTCCAGGGTTACGCTCATCCCCCTGACCGACGGGACCCAGTTCGCAGGCGTATTGGATATTGTCGAAAGCGGGGGCAGCCTCTATGCGGCGGGGCTTGAGGGGAACAGCGGCGGCCATGCTGTCGCCACGGTGTGGAAGCTCGACGGCTCCAGGGTTACGCCCATCCCCCTGACCAATGGGACGCGGGCAGCGGCATGGGGTATTACCGCCGATGGGGGCAACCTCTACGCTGTGGGGTATGAACAAAACAGTGGCGGCAATTATGTCGCTACGGTGTGGAAGCTCGATGGCACCACGGTTACGCTCATCCCCCTGACCGGCTGGACCCGGAATGCGGTGGCATTGGGCATTGCCGAAAACGAGGGCAGCTTCTACGCTGTAGGATATGAGGAGGGCTACAACAAGTCTGCCGCCAGGGTATGGAAGATCGACGGCTCCAGGGTAATGCCTGTCGCCCTGACCGACGAGACGCGGGACAGCAAAGTCTACGCCGTCATCGCGCCATAATCCGATTACGGCATAAGAAGTTTGGCACAGCCAAAATCTCCAGGCATTTGCCGGTGCCGCCCCGCCCTGAACAAAAGCCCTATGTTCAGGTTCCCGAATACGGTATATGATAGTCCTTTGGAGGAAGTACCATGGTTATTAACCGGAGCGGCATGAGGATCGAAAAGAAGGAAAAGATGCGGGGCGGCGAGGGGACTGTTTCCCTGGTGCACCTCGTGGAATGTGAAAAGGAAAAAAACATACGGATGCTGGCGGAGCTGACCCTGCCTCCCGGCGCTTCCATCGGCGGCCACCGGCACGACGGGGAAACGGAATATTTTCTGGTCCTTTCCGGCGGCGGGCTGGTCGATGACAACGGCGAGGAAAAGGCCGTCAAGGCAGGGGACACGATCATCACCGGTAACGGCGCCTCCCACGGCGTTAAAAATACGGGGACCGAACCGCTGGTGATGCACGCGGTTATCGTCACCTATTAGGGGCGGCGTGCCGGGCGCCGTCCCGCCGGACCCGGAGAACGCGGCGGCGAAACCGGGCAAGACCTTCAGGTTTTGTCCGGTTTCGCCCCCTTGCCGCGGAAGCGCCGGACATGCTACCTTTGATCCGTGAAGGCCGCAATCATTTTTGGCTCCCCCTCCGACAGGGCTGTTATGCAAAAGGCCGCCGATGTTCTGCGGAGCTTTGACATCCCGTTTTCTTCCCATGTGGTTTCCGCCCACCGGGCGCCGGAGCTGCTTGAGGAAGTGCTGGCGGAACTGGAAGGGGACGGAACGGAACTTATCATCGCGGGGGCGGGGCTGGCGGCCCATCTGCCGGGGGTCATTGCCGGCAGGACCCTGCTGCCGGTGATTGGAGTGCCCATCGCGGCGGGAACTCTGGGCGGCATGGACGCGCTTTTTTCCATCGTTCAAATGCCCAAGCCGGTGCCGGTGGCGGCGGTGGGGGTGGACAACGGAGCCAACGCGGCATACCTGGCGGCGGAAATCCTCAGTTTAAAATATCCTGAATTGAAAAAAAAACTTGCAGATTTCAGAACAACCACAAAGATGAATTCAAAACAGGAAAGCAGAATCGATTTGTAGCAGGAGGATCTTATGTCGGACAAGAATGTAGAAAAGGGAGCGATGCTCTACGAGGGAAAGGCAAAGCAGGTATACGAAACCTCCGGCCGGGATCTGGTGATTATCCATTTTAAGGATGACGCCACCGCGTTCAACGGGAAGAAAAAGGGCCGGATCGAAGACAAGGGCATTATTAATAACAAGCTTTCGGCAAGTTTTTTCCGCCTCCTGGAATCGGCGGGGGTGGCCACCCATTTTGTAACGCGGATCAACGACCGGGACATGCTCTGCAGAAACGTCAAGATTATTCCCCTGGAAGTAATAGTCCGCAATGTGGCTGCCGGTTCCCTGGCAAAACGGACGGGCCAGGCGGAGGGAACGGCGCTGGACGAGCCCCTGGTGGAGCTGACCTATAAGGACGACGCCCGGGGAGATCCCCTGGTTACCAAAGAAGAGGCCGTTTCCATGGGGGCGGCCGCCCCGGAAGAAATCGATGCTATCCGCGGACTGGCCCTGCAGGTTAACGATATCCTGTACCCCTACCTGCTGGAGAAAAAACTTAAACTTATTGACTTTAAACTGGAGTTCGGCCGGTCCGAAGAACAGATAGTGGTGGCCGACGAAATTTCTCCCGATACCTGCCGTTTCTGGGATTCGGAAACCGGCGAAAAACTTGACAAGGATCGTTTCCGCCGGGATCTGGGCGGCGCAAAAGAAGCCTATATGGAAGTCTGGAACCGGGTGGGGGATTTCAGGCTTTCCGGCGTATAGCATGGGCCTTCGAGAGGAATGCGGCATCTTTGGGGTATACTGTAAAGACCCGAATAAGGAAGCCGTTCCCCTGGTGTACTACGGCCTCCTTTCGCTGCAGCACCGGGGCCAGGAAAGCGCGGGCATCGCCGCGGTACAGCCCGGGACGGACGGGAAGGCCGAAAACGTCATCGAGTGCCGCAGGGGCATGGGCCTGGTGGGAGAAGTCTTTGGCGGAGAAAGCCTTTCCCTGCTGCGGGGTTCCGCCGCGCTGGGCCATGTCCGGTACTCTACTTCCGGCTCCAGCTGCCTGGAAAACGCCCAGCCCTTTGTAAGCCGTTTTAAGCTCGGCTCCATTGCGGTAGCACATAACGGTACGCTGACCAATGCCGACGTGGTCCGCGAACTGCTGGAAGACGCCGGAGCCGGCTTTACCTCCTCCAGCGACAGTGAAGTAATCGTCAACCTGATAGCAAAAAACTACAAAAAGGGGCTGGAAAAGGCCTTAACCGATACCATTAAGTTTATCAAGGGCTCCTACGCCCTGGCGGTGCTTACCGGCGACGCCCTGGTGGGAGCCAGGGATCCCAACGGCATCCGGCCCCTCTGCCTGGGCAAGATGGACGGCGGCTGGATCCTGTCCAGCGAATCCTGCGCCATCGACGCCGTGGGGGGTAAATTTGTCAGGGACATAGAACCGGGCGAAATGGTGATCATCCGGCAGGGGGACGTTCTTTCCTTTACCTTCAGCGAAAAAACCAGACGGGCGGTCTGCGCCTTTGAGTATGTGTATTTTGCCCGGCCCGACAGCGTGATTGATTCGGTGGATGTTTACGGAGCAAGGATCCGGGCGGGGGAAATTCTGGGCCGGGAATCCGCGGCTATCGCGGACCTGGTAATCGGCGTTCCCGATTCGGGAATCCCCGCGGCCATAGGCTACGGCAGGGCCACGGGAACGCCCTTCGGACTGGGCATTGTAAAAAGCAAGTACGTGGGCCGGACTTTTATCGCGCCCAACCAAAGCCTGCGGGAACGGGCCGTTTCGGTAAAGCACAACGTTATTGAAAGCGAAGTCCGGGGCAAGCGGGTGGTGATCATCGACGATTCCATTGTCAGGGGTACCACCTCCCGGCGGCTGGTTTCCATCCTGAAGGCCGCGGGAGCAAAGGAAGTGCATATCCGTATCTGTTCGCCGCCGGTGCGTTTTCCCTGCTACTTTGGAATCGACACCCCCCACCGCCGGGACCTTATCAGCAATATGAACAACGCCAGCGAATTGTGTTCGTCCCTGGGGGCGGACAGTCTTGCTTTTATCAGCGTAGAGGGACTCCTGGAATCCATCGATCCCCGGGGTCTTCGCCCCGGCGCCCGGCAGAACAGCTCCGGCTTTAACGGCAGGGAAGACGGTTACTGCCTTGGCTGCTTTACAGGGGAATACCCCATTCCGGTTCCCGGCGAGGACAGATAAAAATCCGCTCCCAAGAAGCTCTGCGGGTTGAAGCTCACCGCGGTTTCTTACCCATCAGTTACTTCTGCCGGAGTTTTCTTTTCTGGCTTTGTTTTTTTCTGACGCTTAAGCAAAGATTCGGCCTTGACCAGAATTTCCTTTTTGTGTTCCGCCGATAATTTGTTAAAACAGGCAAATAACCTTGCCGCTTCCGTATTTTCGTCCATGATAACAGCTCCGGAAAATTTACTAAGTAACGATTATAAAATGATATAGCAATAAAATCAATATAATACATTTTCAATCCAAAATTGCTTGAAAACCGGATTTTAATTTGTTATCGTTAAATTGTGGATCAAAAAAGTTTTGAAAAAATAAACCAGCGTATCAAGCAGCTTCGCAAAGCCCTGAACATGACCCAGGCGGGCTTTTCACAGGTGATCTCCCTTTCAAGCGGATACCTGGCGGGAATAGAAACTGAAAAGCGTAAAGTCAATGACAGGATCATTAAGCTGATCTGCTCTTCTTTCAATGCCAATGAAAACTGGCTGCGCCGGGGCGATGGGGAGATATTTGCCCAGAACGACGATAAGCAGTTTATCAAACTGGTAGGATTGTTCAGAGAACTGGAACCCAGGTACCAGGATTATATTTTTAAAGAAATAAGCCTCCTCCTGAAAATGCAGATCGACGGCGACGACGATCAAAAAAACGATTCCCCTGAGCAGGATCTTTAGCGCCGTTCCATTTAAAAATCTTTTTAGCCCCTTCAAAATTCGTAAAGTCTTTTGAAGGGGCTCCTCCCTTTTTGAAAATTCGTTTTTTATCAGTATATTCTATGATATATTCTATCTCCAGGAGGTACCGACGTATGCGGTTAAAAGTAATTCCCCATGGGGACAACATAGCCATGGTTTTTGATCAAAAACTCAGGGACAAACTCAAGCTTACCCCGGATACCGAATTTGAATACCGGACCGAGGGAACACGGCTTATTCTGTATCCCCAGAACAACAGCCCGGACACCGGGGAATTCGAAATTTTATAGCCGGAAGCCGCCCGTATCACAGGCGGTCCTGAGGTCCGGTCCTGGCGGTCCGGCCTCATTGTCCTTGGTAAAACAGCCTTCTTCTGATACACTTGATCCTGAAAAACCATGAACTACAGGGAAGCGGGCGTTAACATTGAAGAAGGCTACCGGGCGGTAGATACATACCGGGAACTGGCCGCGGGAACACTGGGAAGCCTTCGGGGCGCGGTGCTCAACGGTATCGGCAGCTTTGCCGGCATGCTTTCCTTAAAAAATATCCCCGCCTTTCCCGCCATGGAAGATCCGGTCCTGGTCTGCGGAACCGACGGCGTGGGAACCAAGCTTGATATTGCCTTTACCATGCAGAAATACGACACCGTCGGCATTGACTGCACCGCCATGTGCGTCAATGATATACTGTGCCACGGCGCCCGGCCCCTTTTTTTCCTGGATTACCTGGCCTGCGGAAAACTTGACGCCGGTATCGCCGCGGAGCTGGTCAAGGGCGTTGCCGCGGGCTGCCGCGAAACGGACTGCGTCCTCCTGGGGGGCGAAACAGCCGAGATGCCCGGCTTTTATGACGAAGGAAAGTACGATCTTGCGGGTTTTGCCGTGGGGATCGTGGACCGTAACAGGATCGTCAACGGCGCCGCGATCCGGGAAGGGGACGCCCTCCTGGGGCTTGCTTCCTCGGGCCCCCACTCCAACGGCTTTAGCCTTATCCGGAAAGCAATCCCCGTCCTGGAAGAGGATTTCGGCGGCATGCCCATAGGCAGGGCCCTTTTGGAACCGACCCGGCTCTATGTTAAGCCCGTGCTGGAACTGCTGGAAAAACTGCCCCTCCACGGCATGGCCCACATTACCGGCGGCGGCTTTTATGAAAACATTCCCCGCATGTTTGCCGGGCGCCGGTTTGACGCGGTGATACAAAACAAGCGCTGGACCATCCCCCCGATCTTTAACCGTATCGCCTGCGGCGCGGCGGGGCTGGACAAAACCGGCGCGGACGCGGAATCCGCGGGGGCCGAATTCCTCGCGGCGGACTCCGCCCTGCGCGGGATGATGTTCAATACCTTTAATATGGGAATCGGTTTTGTGATCGCCCTGGACAGGGCGGATCTTCCCCGGGCCGTTGAACTGCTGGATAACCGCGGTTTCCCCGCGTGGGAAATCGGAACGGTAACGGCCGGTTCCGGCAAGGTCCGCTTCGAGTGAGGATCCTTGTTTTGGTTTCGGGAAGCGGAACCAACCTTCAGGCCCTTATCGACGCGGAAAAGAAGGGCCGCTTCGCGCCGGCCGGAGGATCGGGCCCGGCGGGCCGGATTGACGCGGTAATTTCCAGCAGGGCCGGCGTTTATGCCCTGGAACGGGCCCGGGCCGCGGGAATCCCCGCCCTTACCGAAGAACCGGACCAGGGGCTGCCGAAAAAGGAACGAAGGCGGGAACTGTCGGATCGGATCCTCCGCATTGCCCGGGAACGGAACGCCGGTCTTCTGGTCCTGGCGGGGTTTCTTTCAATTTTGGAGGGGGACATTATCACCGGGTACGCGGGAAGGATCATCAACCTCCACCCTTCCCTGCTTCCCAAATACGGCGGAGAGGGCATGTACGGCGGCAGGGTCCACCGGGCGGTTCTTGCCGCGGGAGAAAAAGAATCCGGCTGCACCGTCCATATGGTGGACGCCGGCGCCGATACGGGGCCTGTTCTGCTCCGGCGGAAAGTGCCGGTCCTGGAAGGGGACACCCCGGAAAGCCTGGCGGAACGGATACACGCGGAAGAACACATCGCCATTGTGGACGCGGTGGCGGCCATGATACCCCGTTTGACGGAAACAAGGTAAGGCTGCGTTCCCAAAACTGAAGTTTCGGGAAAGCCACACCGGATAAGGAGAAAGGATGAAGCGGGCTCTTATCAGCGTATTCAACAAGGAAGGGATCCTTGATCTGGCGGCGGGATTAAGCGGAGCCGGCTGGGAAATTCTTTCCACCGGTGGTACCTCGAAGTATCTGCGGGAAAACAAAATCCCCGTTATCGACGTTGCTTCGGTGACGGGCTTTCCCGAATGCCTGGACGGCAGGGTCAAGACCCTGCATCCCGCAGTCCATGCGGGACTTTTGGCCCGGAGGGACGAAGCGTCCCACCGGGCGGCCCTGGAAAAGCTTGGTATAGAAACCATCGACCTGGTCTGTGTGAACCTCTATCCCTTTTTTGAAAAAGTTCAGGCGGGCCTTTCCCTGGAAGAGACGGTAGAGTTTATCGACATCGGCGGCCCCGCGATGCTCCGGTCCGCGGCAAAGAACTACCGGGACGTGATTGTCCTTACCGACCCCGCGGATTACGCCGCGGTTACCGGCGGCGGCCTTGACGGTTCCGGCCTTTCCGCCGGTTTCAGGAAGCGGCTGGCGGGAAAGGTCTTTGACCTTACCTCCGCCTATGACGCCGCCATAGCCCGGTATCTTTTGGAGATGGACCCGCCGGAACCGGCAAAATCACCGGAACCCGCGGAATCGCAGGAACCGGCAAGGCCATCGGCCAGGCTACCGGCCGGGGAAGGCGCCGCGGAAACGGAGGATGAGCCGTATCCTGAGTTCTGGCCCCTGGCCCTGAAAAAAAGCGGGAGGCTCCGGTACGGCGAAAACGGACACCAGTCCGCGGCGCTGTACCTTTCCGCCGGCGGGGGCGGCGCGTTAGGCGCCGTTGAACAGCTGGGCGGCAGGGAACTGGGGTACAACAATATCCGGGACCTGGACCTGGCCTGGAAAACGGTCTGCGCCTTCGGCTTTCCCCCGGAAAAAAAACTCCCCGCGGGGGAAGAAACGCTCCGGCGGCTGGGCGTCGCGGACGGCGGCGGGTTTCCCGTCTGCTGCGCGGCGGTAAAACACAATACCCCCTGCGGCGCCGCGCTGGGAACAAGCCCGGCCGGGGCATACGAAAAAACCTATGGCTGCGATCCGGTTTCGATCTTCGGCGGCGTCGTGGCGTTCAACGCGGCGGTGGACCCGGCAACGGCGGCAAGGCTGGCGGAACTGTTTCTGGAAATCGTCGCCGCCCCGGATTTTGATCCCCGCGCTCTGGAAATCCTGCGGGCAAAAAAAAATCTGCGGATCCTGAAAATGGGCCGCGCCCCCCGGGACCGGAGCGAATGTACCGCGGTGGACGGCGGCCTTCTGGTCCAGGAGACGGACCGGAAACTGCTGGAAAAGTGGGACCCGGTAAGCGCCGCCGCGCCGGATCCCG
Source organism: Treponema sp. (assembly GCA_031266175.1). Lineage (GTDB taxonomy): Bacteria > Spirochaetota > Spirochaetia > Treponematales > Breznakiellaceae > JAISBN01. Next base: position 8,588 of record JAISBN010000070.1, read on the forward strand.
GGGACATCGCCGACATGGTCTTCGGCATGCGGCTGGCCGCTTATGTTAAAAGCAACGCCGTCGCGGTGATTAAGGACCGCGCCGCCCCGGGCATCGGGGGGGGACAGACAAGCCGTATCCGGGCGGCGGAACAGGCCCTGGGCCGGAGCGCCGCGGCGCTCAAAGCCGCCGCGGAAAATCCCGCCCTGGCCGGAACAGCCTTCGCCGACGGAAAGCCGGCCCGGGTCCTGGCCTCGGACGCGTTCTTTCCTTTCCCCGACGTGGTAGATGCCGCCGCCGCCGCGGGGATCCGGACGATTATCCAGCCCGGCGGTTCCATCCGGGACAAAGAATCGATAGAAGCCTGCGACAGGCACGGTATCGCCATGGTGTTTACCGGAACGCGGCACTTTAAACATTAAGACAGCCCCCTGCGCCGGGCGGGTTCCCGCCCCGTCACGTAGAGGCTGCCCCCGGCGGCGGTAATGCCCCATGCCACTGCGGTCTGTGTCCTGTCGGTCAGGACTATGGGCATTACCGTGGAATCGTTGATCTTCCACACCATGGCGACATCATAATAGCCGCTGTTATCCTCCCACCCCGCCGCGTAGAGGACCGGCGGCCTTTCCGGGACCGGGCTGTCCGCCTGGCCCATAACCCGAACCCCCGCGCAGGTGGCAAACACCGTCAACAGCGCCGCCAGCACAACACAAAACACGGTACGCCTATCCATAACACACCCCTTGGCACAATAATTTGTTATCGGGGAACCTGAAGGGTTTGCCCTGGGGGAATGACGGGGTGAACAGATAAAATCTGAAGGTTTTACCTTTCGTGGTTTGAATGCCGTAAAATTCCGATAACGGCGTAGAGGTGGCTCCCGCCGGTCAGGACAATGGACGTTACCCTGGAGCCGTCGATCTTCCACACCGTGGGAAAACCTTTGGCATCCCACCCCGCCGCGTAGAGGCTGCCCCCGCTTTTGACAATGCCAAATACAGCTGCGTCCCGCGTCCCGTTGGTCAGGGCAACGGGCGTTACCCTGGAGCCGTCGATCCTCCACACCATGGCGACACGTTCGTCGTAGGAATCCCTCTCATACCCTGCCGCGTAGAGGCTGCCCCCGCTTACGGCAAGGGCATATACTCCCGCGTCCCGAGTCCCATCGGTCAGGGCGACGGGCGTTACCGTGGAACCGTCGATCTTCCACACCGTGGCGATATCATAGCCGCCGCTGTTATCCTCCCACCCCGCCGCGTAGAGGACCTTCGGCCTTTCCGGGACCGGGCCGTTCCCCGTCTGGGCCCCGGCCCCCCCAGCGCAAAACAACATCGCCGCCAGCACAACACAAAACACGGTACGCCTATCCATACGTTTCATTGTATGCTCCTTAGTTTTCTTTCGTTTCGTTTTTAAGCATCAAACCCTGCACGCAAAGCTGTGCGGGAACGGCAAACAAAAAGGTGATCCATAGAATACCGGAAACCGGCGATAAACCCTAAAAAGATACAAAAGGCGGCGGCTCCCATCCAGATAGCCCCGGAAAACATCCTTCACCGGTTTTCTCTTTTGAGATGGGATTATACCATGCAAGGCAACCAGGTGCCACCGGCGTTCATAGCGGAATGGTTCAAACGCCGGCATCGCCCATCGTGGAAAAGGATTCGGGCCCGGGGGACACGACCTCCGGCATACTTTTTGCGTTCATTCATTACAATCGTTTTGTTCACGGGGGGTTGATCCGTATTGCTTTTTGCCATGGCTTTCCGCTTATGTCGGACATAAGCCAATTCAGGCCACCCAACAGTATCTTCGGTTGACCGCCGAGGTGTGTATCCTGGCAGTTTAACAGACCGGTTAAAACAATTTCACCCCGCAGCGAACCGGCGCCGGTATACGAAGAGCTTTTCGGAATTTTCAATCAGGCCTATGATTCTATGACCGGCGTATATCACCGGCTTGCGGAATTTGGACGCCGCGCTTGGATTCGGTTTCGGGGCGGTACGCTTCAATCCCCTGATCCGGCAGGGCTTCAAGAATCCGCCGGTAGCTTATTCCCGTTCCCGGTTCCCGGGCGGCGGGGATAAGGTCCAGCAGGGGCCGGAGGGCAAAGGCCCGCTCCCGCAGCCGGGGATGGGGAATAACAAGACCCTTTTCCCGGATAAGCCGGTCTCCGAAAAGCAGGATGTCGATGTCCAGGGACCGTTCCCCCCAGCGGCGCTCCCGCCGGCGGTCCCGGCCGCGGGCGGCTTCCACGGCCTGAACCGCGGCCAGCAGTTCCCCCGGACCGCCGCCGTACCGGCCCGTTACGGCGGCGTTACAAAAGTCAGCCTGATCCGATACCCCCACCGGCGCCGTCGTATACACCGGGGAAAGGCGGCAGTCTTCCAGCAGGCTGCTTAATTCCGCGAAAGCGGAATTAAGCAGCTCCGGCGGGGAAAGGCCGTTAAAAGGCCGGTTGGATCCCAGCCCCAGGACAACAATTTCCACGGACAGAAATCATCCCGCGGGGAAAAAAGCCGGCGGCGAATACATCCCCTTAAATCCCCGTCCTAAACCTAAACTAAAATAGATCGTTTTCAGCGCCGCCCGAAATTTCCAGGGACGCTTCGGGATTTTTCCGGGGCCGTCCGGGACCGCGGCGCGGTTCCGGGGCAAGGGCCGCGGCGGCCAGATCCGGAAAGCGCCCGGCGCCCCCGGAAGGAGCGGGCTGCGCCGGGGCTGGCCGCACAGGGGGCGCCTGCGGGGACGCCGCCGGCCCGGCAGCAACGGGATCGGCGGCTGCCGGGCCGGGGACTACCGCGCCGGAGGCCGGCGGTCCCGCTGCGGCGGGCCCGGAAGCCGCGGCAGCGCCGACAGGATTGGCGGCCGCGGGGCCGGGGGTTGCGGCGGCCGCCGGGGGAAGGGTTCTGTCGGGGAACATCAGCTTGCGGAGCTTCGCTTCCAGCTCCGCGGCAAAGGAAGGATTGCTTTCCAGGTACTGCTTGGCGTTGTCCCTGCCCTGGCCTATCTTTTCCTCGCCATAGGCGTACCAGGCGCCTTTTTTGTCGATAATTTCATACTTTACCGCGGCGTCCAAAAGGCTTCCGATGGCGGAAACCCCCTTGCCGAAGATAATTTCCAGCTCCACCTTCCGGAAGGGGGGGGCTACCTTGTTCTTTACAACCTTGACCCGGACCCGGTTACCCACCGCGTCCGAATCCTTACCCGCTTCGATGGTTTCCGTCCGGCGTACTTCCAGCCGGACCGAGGAGTAGAATTTAAGGGCGTTGCCGCCGGTGGTGGTTTCGGGATTACCGAACATAACCCCTATTTTCATCCGGGTCTGGTTGATAAAGATCAGAATTGTCTTGGACTTGCCGATGGTGGCGGTCAGTTTCCGTAAAGCCTGGCTCATCAGCCGGGCCTGGAGGCCCATGTGGGCGTCTCCCATGTCCCCTTCGATTTCCGCCTGGGGCGTCAGGGCCGCCACGGAATCTACCACGATGATGTCCACCGCGCCGGACCGGACCAGGCTTTCGGCAATTTCCAGGGCCTGTTCCCCCGTATCCGGCTGGGACACCCACAGTTCGTCGATGTTAACCCCCAGATTTTTCGCGTAATCCGGGGCCAGGGCATGTTCGGCGTCCACAAAGGCCGCAATGCCCCCCCGGTTCTGGGCTTCCGCAATGGCGTGAAGGGCCAGGGTTGTTTTCCCCCCCGATTCGGGACCATAGATCTCGATAATCCTGCCCCGGGGATAACCGCCTATTCCCAGGGCCTCGTCCAGAAGAATGGAACCGGAGGGAATAACCTCGACCCCCGCCGCGATGGCATGGGCCCCCAGCTGCATCAGGGAACCGGCGCCGTACTGCTTTTCTATTTGCAGCCGGGCCGCTTCCAGCGCCTTTTTTTTTTCTTCGGCGGATCCCAGGGGCGTTCCCCGGGGTTTTTCAGTTTCGCTCATCTTTGCCATCCTTTCCCTCCCCCTTACCTGTGTATATATGGCAGCAAACGGTATTTTACTTGTCTAACTGTTGAAAAATACCATGGTTTATCAAAAAAGTGAATAGGAAACGAGCTTGTTTAAGATAAAAGAGCGTGGTATAGTCCAGTTATGGGTGAATTTGTCATCACCGCTACCAGGACCATGAAGTCCTATGCCGTAAAAGTGGTGGATTATTTGACAAAATTTTCAAGCTTTGCGCCCTTTGCGGATTCCATCAACGGAATCGATATCCTTGCCACCGACCGTTTTGCCGACGGCGAAAAGGAAGTGGTCATCGGTTCCTCCATCCGGGGCAGGGATGTGTTTGTTTTTGCCAGCTGCGCCCGTAACGAGGCGGGCCTGGGGGTGGACGAGGCAAAAATAGAACTGTACCACACGGTGGACGCCCTTAAACGGGCCCAGGCGGCCAAAATCATTATCTTCGAACCCTACATGTCCTGTTCCCGGTCGGACAGGACCACCAAACGCAGTTCCGTGGGCATTTGGGTCCATTTAAAGATCCTTTCCAGCCTGGGGGCCTGGCATTTTGTCACCTACCAGCTCCATTCGGACAAATCAAAGTCCATGCTCGATCCCGCCCGCTGTATCATGGACGACATCCCAGCCCTGACCCTGTTAAAACAGCGGCTCTGCGACGTGTATATAAAGGATTTGGACACCCTCCAGAATACGGTAAGAAGCCGCTGGGCCTTTTGCTCCGTCGACGCGGGGGGCGAAAAACTGGGCCGGAAATTTTCCAATTCCTTCGGGGTTCCCCTGGTGGTGGCCCATAAACAGCGGGATTATTCCCGGCAGAATACGGTGGAGTGTATCAACATCCTTTCCGCTGAACCGGTGGAAAACAAGGTTTTATGGATTGTGGATGATATGGTGGATACCGCCGGTTCCATTGAAACCCTTATCAACGCCCTGCTTCCCCTGAAACCGGCGGAAATCAACCTGATGGTGGTCCATCCGGTTTTTTCCCGCCCCGCCGCGGACCGGCTGAAGAGCCTCAGTTCCCGGGGCCTGCTCAACCACATCATGGTAACCGATACCGTCTGCTGCGAGAAAATGGACGATATCCCCAACCTGGAGGTGGTTCCTTCGGCGGAACTGTCCGCAAAGGTGATCAGGACCATCGTTGCCAACGGTTCCATGGCAAAACTGCTGCGGGATTTCAGCGCCGAACGGTACCTTAAGTCCCCTACCCTCTTTAACCAATAGGCCCTGTCCCGGGGTCATCCCGCAGGAACTAACGTGTCCGCGGCCCGGAACCGGAGCGTTCCCACTTACCACACCCGGGGCTTAAAGCCTTCGGAGGGCCCGATTTTTACCGTATCCCCGGACTGTTCAATCACGTAGAAGCCCTTCTTAAGAACATAGCTTCTGAGTTCCGCCGGTACAATCGCCCCCGCCATGGCCCCCAGCAGTTTCCGGGGGTCCTTCCGCTCATCAAGGTAAGCGCGGAGAACCCCCATCCGTTTGACATGCTCCTCCACGTGCTCCTTCCGCAGCTTGGATTTAACCTCCACCGCCATGGCAAACTCGCCGTTTTCAAGCCAGACGTCTACCTCCGCCAGGAATTTTCCGTCCCGGCTGAAAAATTCAACATCCGGACCCGCCCTGGTAAAGGTATAGTTCAAGGCCCTGAATTTTTCCGCAATATTGGGGCTCACTAGGTGTTCCGCCAGTTCACCGAAACGGTTCCCCAGCTCCCCGATTTTCCGGTCCGTTTCCTTCATCTGCCGGTCCGTTTCCTTGATCTGTCTGTCCGTTTCTTCAGATTTTCTGGTAAGCGCCTGTATAGCGGCCCAGACATCCTCAAAGGTAAGGCCCCGCTGTGGTTCATGGGTCTGTGTCATGTTTTTCATCGTTCCGCCCCCTGTGCCGTCCGCGTTACCGGCTTCATACTAAAATATACCCCGCATTGGAGCCAATCCGCAACAATGGGGAAAAACCCGGATCCGCCCTTTCCCCTTATATGGCGCGGACCGGGTTCTTTGCTTTTATTGCGGAGAAAATTTCCGGCCGGGGAAGGGTTTTTTAAAGCGGACGGCTTTTAAAACGTTTTTTTGAAAAAAAATGTAATCGTTTACATTTTTTTCTTGACAAATCCCCGGTTCGGGTGGATTATAACACAATCAGGAGGACGATATGCTGATTGGCATTGATCCCGTTATCAGCCCGGAGCTGCTGGACGCGCTGTTTCGTATGGGTCACGGGGATGAACTGGTACTGGGGGACGCCTTTTTTCCCGGAAACACCTTTAATTCCAGGGTTATCCGGGCGGACGGCATACGAATTCCCGCCCTGCTGGACGGAATTCTAGCCCTTATCAACCTGGATTCCTATGTATCCCATCCGGCGGCGATGATGCAGGCGGCCGCCGGGGATACGCTGGATCCCGCGGTAGAAGCGTCCTACCGGGCGGTCATCGATCGCCGCTGGCCCGGAACCCCTTCGGTGGAACGGGTGGAGCGTTTTGCCTTTTATGAGCGCTGCAAAAGGGCTTTTGCGGTGGTAATGACCGGCGAAACCGTTCCCTACGGAAATATTATCCTTAAAAAAGGAGTTATTCCGGTAAAAAACAGATAGTGGACGGAACTGTTAGCTGTACCATGAAATCGATTACATCGGGACCGTTATGATGAAGGATCATACCATACGGGATGTGGCGGAGGCCGCCGGGGTATCCACCGCCACCGTTTCAAGAGTTTTGGCGGCGGAAAACGCCGGCCGGGTATCGGAGGAAACCCGGCGGCGGGTCCATTTCGCCGTGGAAGCCCTGGGGTACCGGGCCAACCATGCCGCCCGGAGCCTTAAAACCAGGTCTTCCAGAACCGTGGGGGTCATAGCCCCGGAGCTGGCCAATTCCTTTTTTATGGACCTGGCGGAGGGAATTGAAGGCGTTCTTGACGCCGGGGGCTACACCCTGCTGCTTGCCTCTTCTTCCAATTCGGTGGAGGAAGAAAAAAAGCGGATCTCCGCCTTTACGGACCGGATGGTAGACGGCATGGTGATTATTCCCGCGGGGTCCAGCGGGGATCACCTGAAAGCCCTGGCGGAGCGGCTTCCGGTGGTTCAGGTGGACCGTTTTGTGGAAGGGGCGGACCTGGACACGGTGGTGTCCGACAACGAGGGGGGCTGTTTTGAGCTGACCGGGGCCCTGCTCCGGGACGGATATACCCGGATAGGTTTTGCCGGAGGGGACATCACCCTTTCCACCGCCCGGGAACGGCTTTCCGGTTACGGCAGGGCCCTGGCGGAAGCGGGCATTACCCCCGAGCCGGAATGGATATGCCTTGGAGGAATGGGAATAGAGGACGGTTACAGGAGGATGGAAACGATCCTGGCGGGGAAAACGCCGCCGGAAGCGCTGGTAGCGGTGAATCTGCTGGTTCACCTGGGCGTTCAGCGTTATCTGCTGGATCATCCGGAGGGTAAAATGATTATCGCCGGTTTCGACGAATCCCCTTTTACCCCTTTTTTGCCCCTGTGCCGTTATACCGCGGCCCAGAATGCGGTGGAAATAGGAAAGCAGGCGGGCTGCCGTATCATGGAAAAGATCCGGCACAAGGAGGGACGGACCGAATGCCGGATAATCCGGCTGCCGGTAACAATTAATTCTCATTAGGCATTGTCTGCCGGAAAACGGCGGGGATGTTTATTGGAATAGTAACCGGGATTTAAACCCCGGTACGGCGGAAACGCCGGCGGCGCCGCGGGCGTCCGCATTTTAGCGCAGGAGGAAAAACATGGCGAAGAACCGTTACCGGGGCGCATACCCCAAGATTGGAATCAGGCCGACGATTGACGGACGGCGCGGGCCCTTAAAGGTACGCGAATCACTTGAAGATCAGACCATGAACATGGCTTTGGCGGCAAAGGCGCTGTTTGAAAAAAATCTGCGCTACTCCAGCGGAGAACCGGTCCAGGTTATCATTGCCGATACGACCATAGGCCGGGTCGCGGAAGCCGCCTCCTGCGCCGACAAATTCCGCCGCGAGGGCGTGGACATCACGCTGACGGTTACCCCCTGCTGGTGTTACGGTTCGGAAACCATGGACATGGACCCCTCCACGATAAAGGGCGTCTGGGGCTTTAACGGCACCGAGCGGCCCGGCGCGGTGTATCTGGCGTCGGTACTGGCCTCCCACGCCCAAAAAGGGCTGCCGGCCTTCGGCATTTACGGCCACGACGTACAGAATCTTGACGATACAAGCATTCCCGCCGATGTCGAGGAAAAACTCCTCCGTTTCGGCCGCGCCGCCGTCGCCGCCGCCACGATGAAGGGGAAAAGCTACCTGCAAATCGGGTCCATCTGCATGGGCATTGCCGGCTCAATCATCAATCCCGAATTTTTTGAGGAATACCTGGGCATGAGGGTGGAAAGCGTCGACGAAGTTGAAATTATCCGGCGCATGGAAAAGGGTATCTACGACGAGGCGGAATTCAAAAGGGCCCTGGCCTGGACAAAAGAATACTGCAAGGAAGGCTTTGACAAAAATCCGCCGGAACTGCAAAAAACCCCCGCGGAAAAAGAACAAGCCTGGGAATTTATCGTCAAGATGATGTGTATCATCAAAGACCTGTTTAACGGGAATCCGAAACTGCCCAAGGGCTTTGAAGAGGAAATGGTCGGACACAACGCCATAGCCGGCGGTTTCCAGGGACAGCGCCAATGGACGGACTTCTATCCCAACTGCGATTTCCCCGAATCCATGCTCAATTCGTCGTTCGACTGGGAAGGCGCCCGCGAGGCCTACATTCTGGCTACGGAGAACGACACCCTTAACGGCGTCGGTATGCTGTTCGGGAAACTGCTGACCGGCAGCGCCCAGATCTTTGCCGACGTGCGGACCTACTGGAGCCCGGAAGCGGTCAAGCGCGCCACAGGCTACGATATTACCGGTGTCGCGAAGGAATCGGGCGGCTTTATCCACCTTATCAATTCCGGTGCGGCCTGCATCGACGCTTCGGGAGAAATGAAAGATTCGAGCGGCAAGGGGATCATGAAGCCGTTTTGGGAAGTTACCGAGGCGGATCAAAAAGCCTGCCTCGCCGCGACAACCTGGAACGCCGCGGACATGGGCTACTTCAGGGGCGGCGGCTTTTCCTCGCGGTTCTTGACCAGGGCGGAAATGCCCGCCACGATGATGCGGCTTAATATGGTAAAAGGGCTTGGCCCCGTTATCCAGATCGCCGAAGGCTGGACGGTAAACCTGCCGGACAATGTTTCGGACATCCTCTGGAAACGGACCGACTATACCTGGCCCTGTACGTGGTTTGCCCCGCGGGTAACCGGCAAGGGCGCCTTCAAAACCGCCTACGACGTCATGAACAATTGGGGCGCCAACCACGGGGCGATTTCCTACGGCCATATCGGAGCGGATATTATTTCGCTGTGCTCCATACTGCGGATTCCCGTCTGCATGCACAATGTGCCGAAAGAGCAGATCTTCCGTCCCGCGTACTGGAACGCCTTCGGTATGGATACCGAAAGCGCCGATTACAGGGCCTGCGCCGCCCTGGGGCCGATGTACAAGTAGCAGAACAGGATGCCGGAGCTTTGAAAAAGGTTCCGGCGGAAAACAGGAGAAGAACGTGGAATACGCTATAGCCGTCATAGATATCGGGATGACCAATAAGAAGGCGGCGCTTTACGACGACGCCCTCCGCCAGCTTGACGCGAAATACCGTACCTTTGAACCAAAGGTCGTGGACGGTCTTCCGGCCCACGACCTTGACGCGATGGAGGAATGGTTTACCGGCGCGTTAAAGGAATTCGCGGCGAAATACCCGGTTAAAGCTATAGCGGTTTCCACCCACGGGGCGACCTTTGTGTGCCTGGGGAAGGACGGGAAGCCCGCCCTTCCCTGCCTCTACTATACCCATGAGCCGGGAGACGATTTCTACGACCGTTTTTACCGGCGTTTCGGGAGCCCCGAAGCGCTCCAGGAACGGACCGGAACGCCGGCTTTCCGGGCGATGATCAATCCGGCCAAGGGTATTTTCTTCGCCCAGGAGCAGTTTCCCGACGCGTTTAAAAACGTCGCCGCCGTACTCCCCTACCCCCAGTACTGGGGTTCCCGCTTTACGGGAAAGATGGGGACGGAAAGTACCTATATGGGAAACCATACCTACCTCTGGGATCAGATTGACCATACCCTGTCGTCGGTCGCCCGGGACCTGGGAATCGCGCCGCTGATACCCGGCGGAGCGGCGGGTTCCGCCGCGGGCGGGCCGGGCGGTTTATCCAATTCGTGGGACATTCTGGGAACGATAACGGAGGAATTTGCCCAAAAAACCGGCCTTTCAAAAGACACGATTGTAACGATGGGGATCCACGACTCGAATTCCGCCCTGCTGCCCCATTTCGCGAAAAAAGGTGAACGCGGTTTTATACTCAACTCAACCGGAACCTGGTGCGTGATCATGAACCCGGTGGAAAAATACGGTTTTGCCCCGGACGAGCTCGGCAAGGTGGTGTTTTTTAACATTTCCGCGTTCGGGACGCCGGTAAAAACGGCAATCTTCCTCGGCGGGCAGGAATTTGAAACCTGGGCGAA
>JAISBN010000118.1 GCA_031266175.1 Treponema sp.
TATGTCATATCCTTACCGGGGACATTGCCACAACCGGCATTCTCTGAGAATGACTTTAATTTGTGGTATCATAAACTATGACAGGCTGGTTTAGATGGTTATTAAACAAGTCTATTATAAAATGACCATGCGGATCCCCTGTTCGCAAATTGGTTTTTCCGAATAAAATATAAAGCTTTATTACAAGAAACCGTAAAAACAACCAATACTATTACAATAAGATACAACAAAATATTTTTCATCATCTCAAGCCTTATCATCTTACCATTCGGCTTCGAATTCCCTTTACATTTCTAAAAATTTATCAAATTTTGCCTGCCGCGCTGGCGGCAATTTTTTTAACAGTCCCGCGGTTAAATAAAGCGCCCCGCATGAAAAAGGTATTACGACTAGTATCACGTCTAGCAAAAATTCGCTAATAATAAGATCGCCAACCATGGAAATACTTGGATCCTTGATCAAATATCGTATTCGGTATTCGGCTCTGTCGAAATTCGGCCTAACTAATGTGCTTGCCTTACCTTCATACTCTATATCATCTACATTATATGAATATCGTATAACGATTCTATAAAGCGCAAGTGAGTTTTTTACCGTTGTTGTTGTGGTCTCACCTGTTTGGAAAATTAAAAACCTGAGTTCGTTGTAGGCAAAAAACCCACCAACAAATACAAAGACTAATCCGCTGACATAAGAAAAAAGAAAGCGTTTTTGATTTTTTGTCATATGTGCGTAACTCCTGAGGACCCTGTCCTGCGGTCAAAGAAGAAAGTATTTTATTCCTTTTTCGACTTCTTCGACGTTGTGGTTCATTTCCTGTGTGTCCGGCGAAGAGGTCCGACGCGGCGGTTTAAGAATAGTTCCGGGTTATCAGTTCCGCCATGGCCTGGGCAAAGCGCCGGTGATCCTCCGCCTCCCAGTGGATGCCGTCCACGGGGCTGGCGGCGGCGACAACGGTTCCCGCGTCAAAAAAATCCGCGCCGCATTCCTTGGCGCAGGCCCGGTAATAGGAGGGCAGCTTTCGGGAAATGTCCAGCGCTCCGGCGGCGATGATCTGGCGGAACGCCGGGGCATCGGTCAGCGGGGGAGGGCAGACCATCAGCGTCCGGGGGGCGCCGCCGTGTTCGGCGCCGCCGCTGTTTACAGCGCCGGGACCGGTTTCCGACGCCAGGATCGCCTTGGCTACCAGCTGCGCGCCGTGGGAAACTTCATAGGGGCTGGGATTAAAGCGGTGTTTCAGATCGTTGACCCCCAGCATCATGATTACCAGATCCAGGGGGCGGTGGCTGCGCAGGATGGGGATAAGCTGGCGCAGGCCGTTTCTGTCCCCCTCTACCGGATCTTCCAGGCAGGTGGTTCTTCCGTTCAGGCCCTCTTCCACCACCCACCAGGCGGGATCGCTGTTTACGTTGTAAACAGCGCCGCCGATCGCGGCGCCGCCGTTGAGCAGGGAGGCCATGACCGCGGGCCAGCGGACGGTGTGATCGTACCGGCCTCCCCGGGGGTTATAGCCCCAGGTATTGCTGTCCCCATAGCAGAGTACCGTCTTCACGCGAAACTCTGGTCAACTTTTTTAAGAAGGGTTATGTAGACCGTTAGTCCTACCACTACCAGCAGCAGAACAATACTCAGCTGCCACAGCACCTGGGTTTTAACCCAGGCAACCACGTTGGTGGCGTCAATGTCGCAGGCTACAAACCCCACCAGTTCCCCGTTTTTTTTAAGGATGGGCTCATAGGCGGAGATAGTGGCGCCCCACTGTTCCGACTGGTCTATGGTTCCCAGCTGGCCTGTCCTGGTTTCCACCGTGGCAAGGACCGCCTTGTCCCAGAGGCCGATGTCTTCCTCCGCCCCCAGCTCGGAAAAGCCCTCGGACCCGGGAAGGCCGCTGCCGTCGATGACGTACTGGTATATAGTCCCCTCCCGGGGGGCCATGGTATACAGGTACTGGCAGTTTGTTTCCTGTTTTATCTGGTACAGCCGCTGCTGGGTTATAATGTAATACCCGTCGCCGGGATTCCCGGAGTTAGCGAGCCGCTCAAAAGAGTCGGGGTTGATCTCCGCCAGGGCTTTGCGGACCGTGGGCAGGGCAAGCTGGGAACATACATAGCGGGTAAGGGTATTGGTCTGCAGCACCGACGTAATAATAAATACCGCGAAAACCGCCACCAGAAAGAACACAAAGAAAAAGGTGATTCTGAATTTGAGGGTGGTTTTGTTTTTTTCCCGCTCCTCGTACCTGTCTAATTCCATGGATATGCCCCTTTGCCTATGAAGCTTTGCTTTCCGCCGCGGCTGTTTCAAACGGTATAAAGATGTTAAACACCGTTCCCCGGCCGGGTTCGCTGGACAGCTTGATTGAACCGCGAAGGTCCCGAATCCGGTCCCGTACCAGGTTAAGGCCGATTCCCCGGCCGGCGTGGACGTCCGCGGAATCGGCGGTACTAAAGCCGGGCGAAAAAATAACCTGGAGCAGCTGGTTTTTGTTGTCCGCGTCTTCCTTCTTTTGCAGAAGGTTCAGCTTAAGGGCCTTTCCCCGGATCTTGTCAAAATCAAGCCCCCTGCCGTCGTCGGAAAGCTTCAGGTGGATGTTGTCCTTGTCCCGGGTAATGGAAAGGGCAACGGCGCCTTCGGGGTTTTTGCCCTGCTGTACCCGGTCTTCCGGGCTTTCAATGCCGTGGTATACCGAATTCCGCACCAGCTGGGTTAATACTTCTTTGATAATCCGGCGGGGCCCGCTTTCCAGGATCGACCCGTCCAGCTCTTCCACGGTAAAGCGTACCTTTTTTTTCTGGGCCTCCGCGGCTTTTTTGCAGGCCCTGGTAAGGGTTTCCACCAGGACATACCGGTCCTGCCTGCGGGTACCCCCGGTGACGTTGCGGAAGGATTCGATCTTGTCGATGATGTCCCGGAATTTGTCCTTTTCCTTCATGATCTTTTCCAGTTCCACCGTCACGTGGAGGACGTCCTCGAAGGAGACGGTATCGTTGTCCCGGTACTGTTTGATGGTATTTTCCAGTTCGTGGAGCTTGGCGCTGAAGTTTTCCAGCCCCAGGATCAGGGCGTTGGATTTGATCGCGTGGACCGACTGGTAAATCTCGACCATGGCTTCCTGGGCGGACAGTTCCTGGTTTTTCAGGTGTTCGTTGATGCGGTCAAATTCATAGTCGGTGTCTTCTATAAAATCGCCGAATACCGCGGGATCTATCTGGATCACCTGGAACAGGGCCCGCATTTCTTCTTCCCGCTTGTTTGCCTCCTCGGCCAACTGGCGTTCCAGTTCCTTTGCCGCGGAAATATCCTCAAAGCTTCCCATAATGTAAAAGTCGTTAAAGCCCATGTCCACGGAAGAAAAGGAGGTTCTGATAATTTTCTGTTCCTTCCGGATGTCGTCTATATAGGTAAATTCCGCAATGGGGTTTAGATCTTCCAGCATGGCCGCTTCAAACTGGCGGTTTACCACCATATTAAAATAATCCTCCAGGGTGGTCCGTTCTTTGGCCTTAAGGGATCCGGCCAGAAAGGAGGTGATTGTTTTCCCCTCGATTTCGTCGGTTCCCAGGATCGCTTCCAGGGGTTTGGAGTAGGCTTCCTGGATCACGAAGTCCCGGTTCATCAGGAAAAGCCCGGCCTTCAGGTTGTCTTTCATGGCGGTGATAAAGTCCCGCTCTATCTGCAGTTCCCGGGTCAGCCGCTCGACCCGCCGGTCTTTGGCAAGCCGTACCCGCTCGTATACCACGGTAAGCATGGACACCAGGACGTACACCCCGCAGAACCGCGCGGCTATATCAACCGTATAGGTGAATTTTGAAAGACCGGGAATGAACGTAAAGGTCAGCGCGGCGCAGAACAGGAGGAACGTATAGATAAGCCCAATCTGGAGCCCCAGGATAAAAATCGTGACCAGGGGAAAGATATACAGCCACAGGGCCGCGAAGCCGCGGATTTCCCCCCCGGCGATAAACCGGGCGCAGAGGACGCCGAAGGCGGCAATGGCAATGCCTCCGGGAATAACCAGCGGCACCCTGGTCCTGAGTACCAGCATGGTGATGACGCAGATAAGCGCCAGGCCGCCGTCCAGAAGGCTCCCGACCGTGTTGCCCTCGATATATACCGAGAGCCCGAAGGCGATAAGGAACAGGCACCCCGTTAACAGGATTACGTTGAGCAGCGAGTAGCTGAGGGTTTCGTTGTCGGCCAGGTCGTCTTTGCCGCTGTATAAAAAGTTCTGAAAAACCTTGAGGATTCCGGGCATCTAGCTGTTCCTTACCGCTTCAATGGCGACGGAAAGGGTGAGCAGTTCGGTTTCAAAGATCGTAAAGGGGATGCAGATAATTCTGGCCCGATCGCCGGGCCACTTAATCTGATGCCCTTTGCCCTTTACAATGGAAGGAAGGCTGATAATGAGCCGGAAGGATTCTTCCAGCTCCTTTTTGGCGTTTCCCGCGATAATGTTGACGATTTCGCCGATGGCGTCCACCACGTCGTCGTCAACGGAGCTGTGTTTTTCGCCGGTGAGCATGTCGGTAAGCCTGATCGCCAGGGCGTCTTTCATCCCGATTACCACCGCCCCCCGGGCTTCGCCGCTTAGCCCGATGATCGCCGAAAGATCCTCTTCGCTGACCGCGCTGTTCTCTAAAAAGTACGGCCGCCCCGCGGACAGTTCGACCCCGACAAAATTTTTAAAGGTATTTTTGCTGACCGCAATAAAAGGCTGGATATACCGTTCCATAATCGTCCCCCGGATTTTATGTTTTATATGGCAATTTTCGACAGTTT
This sequence comes from Treponema sp., assembly GCA_031266175.1. Classification (GTDB taxonomy): domain Bacteria; phylum Spirochaetota; class Spirochaetia; order Treponematales; family Breznakiellaceae; genus JAISBN01. Next base: position 4,780 of record JAISBN010000118.1, read on the forward strand.
TTCCGTAAAGATTTTTTCATTCACGGGTTTGACAATATAATCGGTCGCGCCGTTTTTAAGGGCCTCGATTACGTTGTACTTTGCCGATTCGCTGGTAACCATAATGATGGGAAGGTCCTTGTACTGTTCCATGGCCCTGACCTGTTTAAGGAAATCCAGGCCCGACAGTTCCGGCATATTCCAGTCCAGCAGCACCAGATGAACCGGCTGGTTCTGCAGAAGCTGGAGAGCTTCCCTTCCGTTTCCCGCTTCGACAAACTGACAGGGAATTTTCAGCTCCGCGAAGGTATTTTTGACAATATTTCTCATAATCCGGGAGTCGTCTACGACCATAACTGTTTTCATGCTACTTGTCTCCCCGGCCCTGACGGCCGATACTGTACATAATGAAAGCTCGCTATCACTATACAATAGAATATACAATAAAATACTTCTTCCTGGGAATAGTTTTTGTGTGTATTCCCAGGCTTTTTTCCGCGGATACCCCCCTTGACTTTATCCAGGATGATTCGGTCCTCCGGATTTCCATAAAGGACAGCTGGCTTACCGAAAGCCCCGCCAGGGCTGCGGCAAACCGGGATTTTACCTCTACCCTGCCCGGAGGGGTCCCCGTCCAGGTCCGTTCCGGCCGCCGGGGCAATGAACTGACGGTTGTCCTGGCCCGGGAGCGGAACGGGGAATATCCCGGCTGGGCCCAGGGTTCCTGGATTTATACCCGGAATTATACTACCGGGGCCCCGGAACGGATACGGATTTTTTTACGGAGCGATCCCTGGCTCTACGTCCAGTTCAGGCCCCAGGGAAGGGACAAAACCTTTATGGATGTGGTCCTGTACGAAGCCTATGTAGTCCGGGGCCTCTCCGTCGGCATCCCCATGGACACCCTCCTGACTATCCCCCTTAATGAAGCCCTGGCGGCGGTGGGGGACCGCTTTCCCCGGCGCTATTTTGAGCCCGATGTCCGGATGTACCGGGATACGGGAACCTTTGTCGCGAAGGTCAGAACCGCCCTGCGGGGCCTTAACTATGAAGACGACGGGGCCCTGGATGAGACGGGGCGCTATGTTTTTATCGAGACCCTGAAGCCCCAGCCGGATCCGGTAGGGCTTAACTGTTCCGGTTTTACCAAATGGCTGGTGGACGGCATGCTCCGTCCGGTAACGGGGAAGCGGCTGGCCATTACCCCCCTCAAAGCCCCCGCCGCGCCCCGGACTTCTTCCCTGGCGGAGAACTATGAAAACCGGGATCCCCTGTTCGGCCTGGACTGGACCAGAAACCTGGCCCTGGAGGCGGCCCGGGCGCTCCGGTCCCCGGATTTTGCGGCGCTGGAAAATGTGGAAGTTCGGCGGGAAACCTTTGCCGCCCTGATCGACCGCAGCCGGGGCGGGACGGCGATAAAAAGTTACCCCGGTTTTCTGCTGAACGCGGGGTTCAGCATGGAAGGGCTGCGGCCCCTGCTGTACACCCTGGCGGTTAACGAGCCGGGGTACCTCTATCTGGCTTCCATCAGCAACGAAGGGGGCCCCGCCCCGGTTCAGCGGCGGTATTACCATGAGGCGGTCCTGGTCCCCTATTTTAACAGTTACGGGGTCTTCCAGGCGCTGGTCTTTGAAAGCGCGGCGGAGACCAGTCTGGACGGCCTGCTGCGGCGCCATCCCGGGGCGCTGATTAACCTGGTCCGCGTCCCCATAGAAGGGGTCTTTGAGCCCTAGGTTGCCCCGTAAGGAGCGTTGATAAAGCGGGCTTTTGGGGCAATAGTGGAGTGGACTTTACCCCATTCGGTAGACATCATTAAGCAACCCGCCCTGAGTTAAACATAGCCGGCGCCACATAGTCAAGCGCCGAATGCAAGCGAAGGCGATTATAATACAGCTCAAG
>JAISBN010000008.1 GCA_031266175.1 Treponema sp.
AACTGATGAACAAATGTCAAAGATAAAACTGAAAGGGGACAAATTCCACAAGGATTGGAATTATACACTACAACCTTCGGTACGCAATATGTAGTATTTATTTTTTGGAGAGTCCTTAACCCCATTCGGGCGCCCTCCTTTGAGCGTCCTTAGTATAATTCGGGTAACATTTTCAATTTGAGGCACGGGTGCTTTTCGGTAACATTTTTCGTGAGGCAATGTGCAATCTTGCAAGTATCCCCCCATGGAAGTTATACTTAACCCCATGAAAGATGTGGCGCAGATTAGGTCCAAAGGGGCTTTTATTATCGATATGGACGGGGTTATCTACCACGGCAACCAGCTCCTGAAGGGGGCCCTGGAATTTGTGGAATGGATGGAACGGAACCACAAGGCTTTTCTGTTCCTTACCAATTCCAGCGAACGGTCTCCCCTGGAACTTTCCCAGAAACTTTCCCGCCTGGGGATTCAGGTGGACCCGGAACATTTTTACACCAGCGCCCTGGCCACGGCCAGTTTTCTTGCCACCCAGCATCCCGGAGGTTCGGTGTTTGTGATCGGCGAACCGGGCCTGATCCAAGCCCTCTATGACCAGGGCTTTACCATGAACAACGTGAATCCCGATTACGTGGTGGTGGGCGAAGGCCGGGGCTACAGCCTGGAAGCGCTGGAACGGGCGGTTAAACTGGTGGAAGCGGGGGCCAGGCTTATCGGTACCAACCCGGACCTGAGCGGTCCCATCGAAGGGGGCGTCATTGTCCCCGCCTGCGGAGCCCTGGTTGCCCCCATTGAGCTGGCTACGGGGAAAAAAGCCTACTTCGTGGGAAAGCCCAATCCGCTGATGATGCGCCATGGCTTACGGCGGCTTAACGCCCGCCGGGAAGATTCCGCGATAATAGGGGATCGCATGGATACGGATATTCAGGCCGGAGTAGAATCGGAAATAGAAACGGTGCTGGTCCTCTCGGGAGTTACCAGGCTGGAAGAAATCCACCGCTTTCCCTACCAGCCCCGGCATGTTCTGGAAGGGGTGTTTGAAATACCGGAACCGCCGGTCTCCCCGTAACATATGGGTGTAAGGAGTAAACAATGGACGAAAACCGGGTAAGCGCAGCCACAACAAAGAAGGAACTACGGTCCGGGGGAGTATCCCTTCTTCGCGGTTTATTTCTTGCGTTCTTCCCGCGCGGAGGCGGCCGTTTGTGGACCCGCTTTTGCGGCCGTTTAAGCGGACGCTTTTACGGCGCCCTGGCGGCTGCCTTGTGTCTGGCGGGCTGTGCGGCTGCCGCGTCCATAGAAAACGGGGCTGATCCGGCGCCGGTAACCGGAACCGCCGTCGATTCGGGGCTTGAGTACGCATCCCAGGAGATGATCGACGCGGCGTTCAAACTGGATTTTACGCCCCTGGCGCCGGAACGCGAATCCCCGCCGGACCTGCTTCCCGGGGATCCGGATCCGGATAAACAGATCTTTAAGATCCCCGGCGCTTCGGGAAACTCAGGGGGGCAGACGGCAGGCGGGGGCCTGCGGAAACTTTCGGATTACAAAACCGAATACATTAATCCCGAAAAAGAAGCGGCCCGGATTGCGGCAATCCAGGAGGCCCAACTGCGCTCTGCCCGGGCCGCGGCCGGAGTCGTAGCCGCCCCAGGCGATGCGTCTTCATCCCCCCTGACGGTGGCGGACTGGGGGCCCAGGGGATTCTTTCCCTCCACGGTACAGCGGCCTTCTATTTATGTGGTCTTTTCGGAACCCATGGCTGCCCTCGCGGCCCTGGGTTCCCAGTCCGCGGTCTCCGATATTGTCACCATTACCCCGCCCCTCGCGGGAAGTTTCCGCTGGTACGGAACCAGCCATCTCAGCTTCGAGGCGGAAGAGCCCTGCCAGGCCCAGCAGACCTACCGGATCAGGGTGAATCCCCGCGCCCGTTCCATTTACGGAAAAACAATCAACGGCGAGACCGATTTCAGCTTTTATACCGAATCTTTAAAGATAAGCCGGGTGGTTCCCGGTGAAGACTTCCAGAAAAAGAACAACATCTACTATTATGGGGAAAGCGAAATTCCGCCGGAAGCGGCCCGGGAAATCAGCCTTTACTTTAACTATCCCGTTACGGTTCGGGATCTGGATGGCTTTCTTTCGGTCCGCACAAAGGGCGGCGAAAAAACCTTTACCCTTACCCAGGCGGAACCGGCAAAGATTATCCTCCGTATCAACGGCGGTGTGGAATTCGACAGTTATGTAAACGTTATCCTTAAACAGGGGGCCAAATCCGCCAACTCTACCCTGGGTACTTCCGCGGACAGTCTTCAATCCTTTAACACCCCCGGTCCCTTTAGGGTACTGCGGTCGGAGCGGATCCCCGCGAACGGTTCCTACCGCAATCTGGTAAACGTGTACTTCAGCGCCCGGCTTAGGGAAGCGGGAGCTGCGGGAGAAGTCCGGACCGAACCGGCGATGAAGCTGGGAGCGGACAACATTGAAATTTCCGGAACCATGCTGCGGGTTGCCAATCTTCCGGTAAGCTACGGCGACGTGTTCACCCTTATTATTGACGCGGGAATAGAAGACATCTACGGACGGAAAACCGGCGCCCCCTATACCGTGGAAATCAAGGTCCCCGATGAACCGCCCCCCAACGGGCAAGTTACGTTTTTAAACTGGGAGCGGAACAGCCAGAAGATGCTGGAAAGCCGCTTCGATCCCCGGTATCTTTTTGAATACCGCAACGTGACGGATAAATCCTGGTATACCCTTTCCTCCAAGTCCAATCCCTTCAGCGGTATAACCCACAATACCCGGCGCTTTACCCTGAATACCGAAACCAACCGCCGGTGGTTTGCCGACATGGACTTAAAGCCCTACCTTAAAAACGGAAAACACGGCTTTGTGTTCTTTGACGCGGATCTGGAACTGTTAAGCGCCCGGTACAACAGTTCCAAAGAATCCTTTACCACCGGCGTCTCTTCCCGGACCAACAACCTTACCCTCCAGGTAACCGATTTGGGGATAACGGTGCGGACGGGATTCAACAAAACCGCGGTCCTGGTAACAAGCCTTTCCACGGGGAAGCCCGTGGAAAACGCCCGGGTCCGGCTTATCTCTCCCAAGGACATAGCGCTTAACGAAGACATCGGCCAGGTCCGTTCCTTTGCCGAAGGCCGTACCGGCCCGGACGGACTGGCCCTGATAAGTCTTAATTCGGGGGTCTACGCGGAAGAAACAAAAGATTCCAGGGGATACAGGGAGTCCATCTATGTATACGCGGAGAAGGACGGCGACCAGGCGGTATTCCAGCCCCGGGATCACAATACCTGGTCCTTCAACGTAAGGAACCGCCCGCCCCAGGCGGCGGAACAGATAGAGCCCGTCACCTTCCTCTTTACCGACCGGGGTCTCTACAAGCCCGGTGAAATCCTTACCTTCCGGGGAGTGGACCGTTCCCTGGCCCTGGGTAGTTACCTTATCTACCGGGGCAAATATACCGTCGTCCTGGAGACCGATTCGTACAGCAGCGGCCAAACCATCGCCTCCATAGAGGGGGAAACCTCCGAAGCCGGAGGTTTCTACGGCTCCATTACCCTGCCGGATGATCTTACCCCCCAGGGCTACCGGCTCAGCTACCGCAGGGTCAAACAGGATGGGAAAATTGAGTCCGACGCAAGCGCGGAAATTCCCGTCACCGTAGCGTTCTTTGAGCGGCTTAAGTTCGAGGCTTCCATCACCGGCCCGGAGGAAACCCTGTACGCGGGGGACATGGTAAACATGACCCTTAAGGCATCCTACCTTTCCGGGGGCAGCCTTTCCGGCGCGTCCTACGAGGAAAGCTGGTACCGCAGCCCCGCGTGGTTCACTCCTCCCTCCCGGGAAGCAAAGGACTACCGTTTCGGCCCCAGGGATCCCTGGGAGGGAAGCCGGAGCCTTTCTTCCAACAGGGGGATCCTCGGCGCGGGGGGCGTTGTTTCCCTAAGCCAGCGGAGTACCGAAAGCCCCGTCACCGGAGCGGCCTATTACTACAGTGTGGATGCCTGGGTTACCGATCTTTCCAACCAGATGATTGCCGCCGCCCGGCAGGCGGTGGTTCACCCCGCCCGGTTTTACCTGGGAGTAGGCGTCCCTTCAACCAGGGGCTTTCCCAAAACAGGGCAGGAACTCAGCTTTAACTTCGCCGCCTTTAGGCCCTCGGGAGAAAAAGCCGGCCCGGTTGACTGGGACGGCAGAAGCGGCGACGGAAAGATGACCGTCGAATTTTCCCGGGATGAATGGCATCTGGCCCAGCAGGAAGGGGTGGCGGGCTATGTGTACGACCGCTACGTAAAGGAAACGGTCAACGAGGGAACCCAAACCCTGCAGTTGAAAAGTTCCGGTTCCTTTAAGTTTACCCCCTCCACGCCGGGTTATTACACGGTCCGGGTTTCGGCAAAAGACAGCGACGGCAGAAAAGCCCTGACCGAATACGGCTTTTACGTTACCGGCCGGGGAGGATCCGGTTACTGGGACATGAACCTGAGCAACGAGATCCGGCTTACCGCCGACGGGGAGATGTACAACCCCGGCGACACCGCCCAGATTTTGCTGCAAAGCGCCCTCCCCGGCGGCTACTACCTGATAACGGTGGAACGGGAAGGAATCTACAGCGAAGAACTTAAATATCTGGACGAGGGAACCACGGTGCTGGAAATTCCCATAGCCCGTAATTATGTGCCAGTGGTGTACGTGTCGGTGGCTTCCTATTCGGTACGAAAAGGTCCGCCCGCCCATGAATACGGCAGTCCCGATCTGGACAAACCCAAAGGCTATTACGGCGTCACCGCCCTCAAGGTCAATCCCAGGGTTAAGGCTTTTACCGTTACCATCGAAGACGCGGGAAACCGCGTATACCGGCCCGGCGAAACCGTGACACTGACCCTGAAGGCGGAACGGAACGGCCAGCCCTTAAGCGGAGCGGAACTTACCCTGATGGCGGTGGACCGGGGAGTGCTGGATCTTATCAACTACCATGTGCCGGACCCTGTCGACTATTTCTACAGGAGCCAGCGTTTTCCCCTGGCGGTGGCGGGAGGAGATTCCCGGTCGATGCTTATAGATCCCGTAACCTACAGCATTAAAAATTTGCAGGGCGGCGATTCGGAGAACAAGCTTGAAGAACGCCGCGATTTTAACCCTACCGCGGTTTTTGAACCCATGTTAAAAACCGGCGCCGACGGCAGGGTCAAGACGAGTTTTAAGCTTCCCGATAACCTTACCACCTACCGGGTCACCGTTTTCGGCGTCCGGGGGGATCTCTTCGCTTTAAAGGAAAGTGAAATCGCCGCCCGGAACCGGATCAACGTTAAAGAAGCGCTGCCCCGGCGGCTGCGGGAACGGGATACCGCCGAGGCGGGGGTGCTGATCACCAACATGGATACCGCCGCCCACAAGGTAACGGTGTCCCTGGAGGTAAGCCCCGGTTCCGGGACCACCGCCGCGGGAATGATAAAACAGCCGGGAACCGCCATGGTGGACGGCCCCGCGGAACAGAGCGTTACCCTCAAGGCCGGTGAAAACGGCATGGTGTATTTTGATCTGGCCGCGGTAAAAGAAGGGTACATTAACTGTAACTTTACGATCCGTTCGGACATACTGAACGAACGGATGGTGAACGAACTTTATATAGAACGGCCCTATGTATTTGAAACGGTCACCACCCTGGGAACCGTAGCCGACGGCGCTTCTTCCGCCCGGGAAGCGCTGGTAATCCCCGGCTGGGCGGACAACGGCGCCGGCAGTCTGGCCGTCAGCCTTGACGCCACCCGGCTGGGACTGCTGGACAGCGCCGTCAGCTATCTGTTCCATTATCCCTACGGATGTCTGGAACAGCGAAGTTCCGCGGTACTGCCCCTGGTGGTCTTTGGTGAATACATCGACGCCTTTAACCTTAGGAGCGAAGTGGCGGATCCGAAAAAGGCCGCGGAAAACGAAATTAAATCCTGGGCCCAGTACCAGAGGTCCGATGGAGGCTTTCCCTACTGGCCTGAAGGCTCCTCTTCGAACTTTTACGTATCCCTGCGGATAGCCCATATCATCGCCCTGGCGGGACAGAAAAACTACGCCCTTCCATCTTCGATCAACGCGGAAAAACTGGTCTCCTACCTGGACGGCGAGTTCCGCAAAAGTTTCAGCTGGTCCGAGGGAAACTGGAACTACGGTTACCGTTCCTACCTTCAGTCCTACATGCTGTACGTTTTTTCCATGCTCAAACAGACGGTGGAACCTGCCCGGCTGGCGGAAATCATCGCCCGGCAGGACGTGGACGCGGGAAGCCTGGCTTTTGCCGGCATGACCTACCGTAACCTTAACCGGGGGAACGATGCCGCCGCCATGGGAGAAAAAATCCGCCCGCTCCTCAGGTCTACTACCCGGGGAGTGGACCTAAGCGATCCCCGGGAAAACAATCCCCGGTTCTACCACAGTTACTACGGCGGCAAGGTGGAGCAGCTGGCGCTGGTACTGGAATTTTTTGTACAGCAGTATCCCGGAGATCAGATCAACGGGCGGATCCTCTATTCGCTGCTGAACCTGAAACGGGCCGGAGGTTTCTGGGACAGTACCGCCGCCACGATCCGGGTATTAAGCGCGGTAGACGCCCTGATCCGTACCGACAAGCTGGACCAGGTTAACGTCAGCGGAACCATAAGCCTGGAGGGAAAGGAGCTGTTCAAGGACAGCTACCGGGGTTTGGGCGCCAAACCTTCGGGCAAAAGTTTTGATTTTAAGGGAACGCCCCTGGCGGCAATGGGGCGGGATACCGCCCTCCCCCTGGACATAAACCGGAGCGGCCGGGGCGCGCTGTACTATACGGCGTCACTGCGTTACGCGATACCCGCGGAAATCCAGTCCTTCCGGGATGAAGGACTGGGAGTGTTCGTCATCCTCACCGACGCCGACACGGGAAAGGAAGTTTCTGGCGCGGCCCTCCAAAGCGGCAAAACTTACCGGGCCCGGATTACCCTTTCTTCGGGCCGGGACAGAACCTATGTGGCCCTGCGGGTTCCCATTCCTTCGGGGGCGGAGATCCTGGACACCACCTTTGTCACCACCACCATCCGGTATTCGGAACCGGAAGAAACCGGCGATGACGATTACAATTATAATTGGGGTTACCGGCTGCCCAGCAATATGACGGTGATGGACAACGAGGTCCGCTATTTCTGGGACAGTTTTTCCAAGGGAGAGGTCACCGCCTCTTTCCTGTTCAGAGCTTCCCGCCGGGGGGTGTATCCCACCCCGCCGCCCCAGGCCGAATGTATGTACGAAGGGGAAATCTTCGGCCGCGGCCGGGGCCTTCTCTACACCATTGAGTAGCGGGCTGCCGCCCAAAACCGCGGCCGGTAAAAGAAAAACGGCGCCGGGCACACCTAAAACGGGGTCCGGCGCCGCGGGGCTTGCCGCGGTGGCGGACAAATTCCGGCGGGTTTTTAGAAAAAACCCGCCGGTTCTGCTGCCTCCGGCGCTGTCGGCGGTCTTTTTTCTGGGGCTCTATCTTTTCCTCCGGTTCTCTCCCTACGGTGCGCTGGCCGCCTTTCTGGAACGCCCCTACAGTACCCGGTTCTATGACCGCCGGGGAACCCTGGTTCAGATCATTCCCCTGGAAGACGGTCTGCGCCGGGAATACGTGAACCCCGAAACCCTGCCCCCGGCCTTTACCGCCGTTTTCCTTGCCGCGGAGGACGAACGCTTTTACAGCCATCCGGGGATCGATCCCCTGGCGGTGATCCGGGCGGCCTGGCAAAACCTTAGGGAACGGCGGACCGTCAGCGGAGCTTCCACCATTACCATGCAGCTTGCCCGGATCATCGATTCCCGGGGAAGGCTCCGGCGGAATATTTTTTCCAAGACGGGCGAGGCCTTTAACGCCCTGCGTCTGGAAGCCCGGTTCTCGAAAAAACAGATCATGGACCTGTACCTTAACTCGATCCCCTTTGGTTTCCAGACCGAAGGGACAGCTTCCGCGGCCCGGAATTTTTTCGCCTCCGACATTTCGCTCCTGACCCCCGCGGAAGTTTTTTGCCTGGCGGTGATTCCCCGCAGGCCCGCCGCCTACAATCCCCTGGAAGAACGGGAAGCCTGCATAGACGCCGCCCGGAAACTTGCGGAACGCTTTGCGGAAAATCCCCGCCGTTCCGCGGCCTTTCCCCTCTATGCCGCCCTGGACGGCGGCGACTGGGAAGCGCTGCGGCCCCGGTATTTTACCTATCCCCAGTTTATGCCCCACCTGATCCGGCACGTGCATACCCGGCTTATGGAAGCGCATCCCCGCGGCGGTTCCGGAGGGTTTCCCGCGGAGTATACGCTTTCGGCGGATCTGGAACTGCAGCGTTATGCGGAAGATCTGGTCGCCGCCAACATCCGCCGTTACGCTTCATCAAGGCTCAGCAACGGAGCGGCCATTGTTATTGACAACAGAACCGGCGAAGTTCTGGCCTGGGTGGGCAGCGCCGATTACTATGACGAATCCGCCCTGGGCCAGATTGACGGAGTACTGGCGGCAAACCAGATGGGAAGCAGCATGAAGCCCTTTCTCTACGCCCTGGCCCTGGAGCGGGGCTGGAAACCTTCCGATGTACTGGCGGACATTCCTTCCGCTTACGGCGACCGGGAAGTATACATCCCCCGGAATTTCAACAACCGCTTTAACGGCCCGGTCCTGTTCCGTACCGCCCTGGCTTCCAGCCTTAACATACCTGCGGTGGATCTGCTCTCCAGCCTGGGGGTCCGGAACTACGCGGCGTTCCTTGCCTCCGCGGGCTTTTCTTCCCTGGCCAATACCGAAACCGCGGAAGAGGCCGGTCTGGGACTGGCCCTGGGAAACGCGCCGGTAAGCCTGGCGGAACTGGCGGCCGCGTTCAGCATCTTTCCCCGGGACGGCGCGGCGCTGCCCCTCCGCTTTGACACGGAGCATCAGGGGGACCGGGCGGAGCCGGTCCGGATCATGGAGGCCGATACCGCCCGCCTGATCTGCTCCATTCTGTCGGATCCCCGGGCCCGGCGGCTGGCCTTCGGCAGGGGAATGAATTTTCAAACCCCCTTCCCCGCAATTTTTAAAACCGGCACCGCCAATCAGTACCAGAGCATCGCCGCCCTGGGGGCCACGCCCCGGTTTACCGCGGCAGTCTGGATGGGTAACTTTTCCGGCGAGACCGTCATGGGCAGAACCGGCAGTTCCCTCCCCGCGTCGGTGGTCCGCTCCCTGCTTATTCGCCTTCAGGACAGCGGCGGAAGCAGGCCGGAGGATATCAGCTTCCGGGAGCCGGAAAGCTGGACCAAAGTCCCGGTCTGCGCCCTTTCGGGGATGGCCCCCACCGCGGCCTGCCCCGCGGTTATAGAAGAATACCTTCCCCCGGGCGCCGGAACGGAAAGTTGCACCTGGCACGTGTTCCGGGGTGGACCCGGAGTAGTGTATCCCCCGGAATACCAGAGCTGGTTTCTGTCCCAGCCCCGGGAGGGGGACGTGGACTATGCCGCGGCACCCCTTCAAATCGTCACTCCCCGGAACAACTACAGTTTTCTCTCCTCCTCCGGCGCCGGCAGCCACAGCATCCCTGTGGAAGTCATCGGCGGTGCGGGAGAAGAACTGACCGTTGATTATTCTGGAACAACCTTTACCGTCACCCGGCCCTTCGTGTTTTTTCTCCCCTACCGTCCCGGCCGCCACACCCTAACGGTGATCAACGGCGGTGAGATCGATACGGTGCATTTTACCGCGGAATGAGCCCAACGGGCGGATGATTGCCGCCCGCGCTATACCTCCGGCAGCTTTTCCAGCGCCGCCCCGCTGATCCCGACCACCGCGGCGCCTACTTTGTTGGCAATTTCGCAGGCTTCGCCCAGGCTTTTTCCCTGTTTACGGGCCGCGATAAGGGCGCCGCAGTGGGCGTCCCCGGCGCCGACGGTGTCTTTAACCGCCGCGGGAAAACCCCGGGCATAGCCGCAGACCGCAATTGTTGTGCTGCCGGCTTTCCCGGCCCTGGTAAGCAGCGGCGCGGCCCGGTAATAGCAGCCCCGTTCCCCCAGCGTGATCACCACCGCATTATTCGTGTGTCCCGTCAGGATCTCCGCCGCTTCTTCCACATCGGGGATTACTGCAAAACCGCCGCTCTCCGATCCATCGCCGTAAGCAAGTCTTCCCGCAAACGAACAGGCTTCGGTTTCGTTCAGGTGCAGTACCGGATGGCAGGCAAATATCCGTTTCAGGCGGCCCGGCATAATGTGCAGGATCCGCGGGCCGGGGGCAAAATACAGTTCGGGCGTTCCTGCCGGACAAGCCTGCGAATGTTCGCAGACAAAGTCTACAATCTCGTTCCCGGAAGGATCCTCCACTTCAATACCGCAGATAAAGATGCTGTCCACCCGGGAATAATCAATATTCGCCATCCATGACCGGGCAAACACATACTCCGCCCCATGATAGGACAAAAAAGTCCGCTCCCCGTCGCCGTCGACAAGACAGTAACAGCAGCCGTTTTCCGCTTCCAGGTTTACGAAGGGGTCAATGCCGCCGGCCGCAAAGGCTTCCCGGACCATGCTGCCGTAGAAGCCCGTTCCCACAGGGGAACAAAGCCGGGCGGGACTGTCAAAAAGGCAGAGGGCTTTGTAAACATTGTAGGCGCAGCCGCCCAGGCGGTATGTGCAGGAATTGATGTTCACATCCTCACCCCGCAGGGGAATCCTGGGAAGATCCAAAAGCACATCCACCACGGTGGAACCGATGACCAGGGTTTGCTTCATGTACCTACTATAGACATTTTTGCAAAACCCAGACAATACTACATACACGGACTTTTAGGATAGTTTCCACCCATGCCTATTGCAATTGGTACGGATGCCGGCATCCGCGTTTTTCATGGACTTCACGTATTCGTAAATAAATTTCCCCGCCGCATCCCCGTGTTCTTCCACGATTTTTACAATGGCGCTGCCCACGATGATCCCGTCGGCGTATTTCCCGATCTCCGCGGCCTGGGCCGTACTGTGGATACCGAACCCGACCGCCGCGGGCAGCGTTCCTGCCGCCGTTGTCCGTTCCGCCGCCGCGGTCTTCACCATCGAAAGGATCGCCGGGAGGTCGGTAGTAATTTCGCCCCGGATACCCGTAACCCCCAGGGAGGAAACAAGGTACAAAAAACCGGAGGCAGTTTTTACGATCTCCCGGATCCGTTCCTCCGAGGTCGGGGCCGCCAGGGAAATAAGATCCACCCCATTGGGGGCGGCGGCGGCCCGCACCTCATCCTGCTCCTCAAAGGGCAGGTCCGGGATAATGATGCCGTCCACCCCCGCCTCCCGGCAGCGGGCAAAAAATTTTTCGTACCCGTAATGAAACACCGGGTTCAGGTAGGTCAGAAACACCAGGGGTACGCCGGTTTTTTTACGGAGCCGTTCCACGAGGCCGAAAATCTTTTTCACCGTGGTCCCCGCGTTCAGGGCCCGGATATTGGCCCGCTGGATCACCGGCCCTTCGGCGATAGGGTCGGAAAAGGGGATGCCTATCTCCACCAGGTCCGCCCCGGCCCGGATCATCTCCAGGATAAACTCTTCGCTTTTTTCAACGCCGGGATCGCCGCCGGTAACAAACCCGATAAAGGCGGGATTTCCCGGCCCCTTGTCCGCAAACGCGCTGCCGATGTTACTCATAAATTTCTTTCCCCCAATACCTTGTAAAGTCTAAAAAGCTTTGTTAAGAGAAACCGCAAAGGGCGCTAAGACAAAGCCCTACGGATTTTGTCAGTTTACGCAAAGAACGCAAAGAAAGAAAACTAAGGAAAAATCTTTGCGCCCTTTGCGTATGCTGTGCGCTCTTTGCGTTAAATTCTTCATAGAGTTATCCTACCGGTATCACTCATGAATTTCTTTCCCCCGGTACTTTGCGATTGCCGCCACATCCTTGTCCCCCCGGCCGGAAAGACAGATAATGACGCTTTCATCCGTGCCGAAATCCCGGACGATGTTTTTCGCGTGGGCCAGGGCGTGGGCGCTTTCAATGGCGCAGATGATCCCCTCGGTCCGGGCCAGGTATTCAAAGGCGGCCACCGCCTGTTCGTCGGTAACGGGCACATAGTCCGCCCGGCCCGTGTCGTGGAGCCAGGCGTGTTCCGGCCCGATGCCGGGGTAGTCCAGGCCCGCGGAAATGGAATACACCGGGGCGATCTGGCCTTCGTCATTCTGGCAGAAATAGGACTTCATGCCGTGGAACACGCCGACGCTGCCCCTGGCGATGGTGGCGGCGTGTTTTTCCGTATCGATGCCGGAACCGGCAGCCTCGCAGCCGATGAGGTGGACTTTTTTATCATTTATAAAATGATAAAAAAGTCCTATGGCGTTGCTGCCCCCGCCCACGCAGGCGATGACCGCGGCGGGGAGTTTCCCTTCCCGTTCCAGAATCTGCGCCCTGGCCTCCCGGCCGATGACACTCTGGAAATCCCGGACTATCGTGGGAAAGGGATGGGGGCCCATGACCGAACCCAGCGCATAGTGGGTGTCGTGAAGGCGGCTGACCCATTCCCGCATGGTTTCGTTCACCGCGTCCTTGAGGGTCCGGGTGCCGGAGCTAACGGCGTTCACTTTGGCCCCCAAAAGCTCCATCCGGTACACGTTGAGGCGCTGGCGTTCCGTGTCCTCCTGGCCCATAAAAATTTCACACTCCATCCCGAGCAACGCAGCCGCGGTCGCGGCGGCCACGCCATGCTGGCCCGCCCCGGTTTCGGCGATGATCCGGGTCTTCCCCATTTTTTTCGCCAGCAGGGTCTGCCCCAGCACATTGTTGATCTTGTGGGAACCGGTGTGGTTCAGGTCTTCCCGCTTGAGGTAGATCTTCGCGCCCCCCAGGTCCTTCGTCATCTTCTCCGCGTAATACAGCAGGGAGGGACGGCCCGCGTAGTTTTTCAAAAGCCCCTCCAGTTCCGCAGTAAAGCCGGGATCGGCCTTGTAAT
>JAISBN010000039.1 GCA_031266175.1 Treponema sp.
AAAACTTTTTCGACTTTTTCGCCTTTGCGGTTATTTATAGTTCTTCGAAAAAGTAAAAGAAAGAAGGAGAAAGAAAAAGCATCATTTGATACTCCTTATTACTCCTTTTACAGGCCAAGTTTCGTGTTTTTCCGTGTGGTCCGCGGTTAAATTCGGAATTCCTGATGACGGCCCGTTCCGCATTGACTTCCATCCCTGAATATCCTATCATTTACCTAGGCTTAAAAAGAAATGAGAATATCAACCAAAGGCCGTTATTCCCTGGAAGCCGTTTTGTACATGAGCCTGCTTCCCAGAAACGAATACAGCAGTACCAGGGCAATCGCGGAAAATACGGACATTTCGGAGGGGTACCTGGAACAGCTCTTTATTCCCCTGCGGAAGGCCGGTATCGTCAAGGGCATCCGGGGGCCCCAGGGGGGGTATCTTCCGGCAAAACCCCTGAAAAAAATCACCGTGGGGGAAATCCTCCGGGCGGTGGAGGGCCCCCTGGAGCCGGTGGCCTGCGCCGTCAAGAATAATTTCTGCGCCAAAGAAAACAAGTGCCTGTCCCGGACCATCTGGAAGGAGCTCCATAAAGAAATAAGCCGCTGCGTGGATTCGATCACCATGGCCGACCTGGTCAAGGCCTATACTATCATGGACAACCCGGAATACCAGATATGAAGATTTCCACCAGGGGGCGCTACGGCACCAGGCTTCTTATCGATCTGGCGGAACATCTGGATGAAAGCCACGTTCCCCTGGCTTCGGCGGCCGAACGGCAGGGCATATCCCTCCGGTATCTGGAACAGCTTGCGGTAATCCTTAAACGGGCGGGGTTTATCCGTTCGGTTAAGGGCGCCTCCGGGGGTTATGTGCTGGCCAGGCCCCCGGAAGAAATCGTTCTGGGAGACGTGCTCCGGGTTTTGGAGGGCGATATGCTGGTGGCGGACCCGGCCGAAAACGGCGCAAAAGAAACCAAACTACAGCGCTGTATCAGGCTGCTGGTGTTGGATAAACTTAACTCCAAAATCGCCCAGGTTATCGAAAACAAAACCCTCGCGTCCGTGGCCGGGGCCGGCCACGAGACCTATATGTATTATATCTAGGTATTTCCCCCGTTCTGTGGTATAGTTTTTTCCATGATAAGAATTTTTTCCGCCCATACATCCGAAATTGACGATGTACAAGCCGCTGTGGCTGGTATTACGGCGCAGCTTGATGCCGGACACAGGCCGCTTAAAAATTCCGTTGGCCTTGTCAGCTGTTATGCCGAATTTATCGAATCCGGGGTTGTGGCCGCCCTGGCCGGGGCCCTGCCTTTTCCCGTCGCGGGGATTACCACGATTGCCGCGGCTTCCAACGGCGGGCAGGGGGAAATGCTCCTTTTCCTGACCGTTCTCAGTTCGGATGATGTGGAATTTGTCCTGGGAATAACGGATCCCATTTCCGGGGAGGATGAAGCGCCCCTCCGCGCCGCCTGGGAAAAGACCGGGGCGAGGCGGCCGGATAAGGCTGCCCTGATGCTGAGTTTTTGCCCCCTCCTTTTTAACGTGTCGGGGGATTTTATTGTCGACGCGTGGTCGGCTATTACCGGTAATGTGCCGAACTTCGGGACCCTGGCGGTGGATCATAACCGGGACTACCACGAAGCCCGGACTATCCTGAACGGTGAGGCCTACAGGGACCGGTATGTGTTTGTTCTGCTCTACGGCGACGTGAAGCCCCGGTTTTTTATCGGGGGTATCCGGGAAGAAAAAGCCTTCCGGGAAAAAGGGGTGGTTACCGCTTCCCAGGGGAACCAGCTCCAGGCGGTCAATGGTATTTCCGTGGCGGATTACCTGACCGGCCTGGGCCTGACCAAGGATGAAAAAGGCAATATCAAGGGAATCAACGCGTATCCCTTTATCCTGGATTATAACGACGGTACCCAGCCGGTTATCAGGGTGATGTTTGCCGTGACCCCCGACGGATCGGCGGTCTGCGGCGGCAAAATACCCGTGGGGGCGACATTGACGGTGGGGATCATCGACGGGGACGAGGTGCTTGCCACCTCCACGGCAATCCTTAACAAGGCGGCGGAGGCAGGGGCGGAAAAGGGCGTGCTTATTTTTTCCTGCATAGGCCGTTTTCTTTCCCAGGGTTATGAAAACGCCAGGGAAATGGAAAAGGCCCGGGAGGCGCTTAAAAATGTCCCCTTCCATCTGTGTTATTCCGGGGGCGAATTATGTCCCGTATACGGCAAGGACGACACCCTGACAAACCGGAGCCATAACGATACCATGGTGATATGCCTGCTGTGAGCGGCACGGAACAGCTTGAACAGGAATTAGCTCAGGCCCGGGTAACCATCAAGAAACTGCAGAGGGAACTGAACCGGGCTCAGGTGTTGATTGAGCGGAACAAGGTTACCTTCGAGGCAAAAGACAATTTAAGCCGCATCGTTTCCCAAAAAAAATCGGAACTGGAGCATTACATGAGCCTGCTCCTGCAAAATTCCCCCGATATTATTCTGGTTTTTGACCGTGAGGGAAAACTGCTGTACTGTACCGACGCCTTTCTGAGGATAACCCGGACCGCCGGTTTCGGGCTTATCGCGGGGGTTAGCTGCCGGCAGATACTGGCAAAATACACGGATCAGGCTTTTTTTGAACAAGCCTGTGAAACGTACAGCCATGCCCGGAGCAGCGCCTCCGCGGAGCATCTAACCGGAACTATCGACTTCGGGCAGGAGGGCAATTTCCGGGAATACAGCATACAGGTAACTCCCATGCAGAATGATGCCGGCAGCAACATGGGGGTTATCATGCTTTTTTTTGATACCACGGAACTGCTGCAGGCCCAGAAGGAAGCGGAAAAGGCAAACAAGGCCAAGTCCGATTTTCTTGCCACGGTGTCCCATGAAATCCGCACCCCCATGAACGCCATTATCGGCATCTCGCAGATGCTGGACGCAACGGAACTGACCGAAAAGCAGCGGGGGTATCTGAAAAATATCCAGAGTTCTTCCACCGTGCTGCTGAATCTGATTAACGATATCCTGGATTTTTCCAAGATTGAGGCGGGCAAACTGGAACTGATCCGCGACTACTTTAAACTGCCCGCCCTGCTGGGCAGGGTTAAAACCATGTTTACCCTGATGTTTGATGATAAGGCCCTTGCCTTTGACTGCGAATTTTCCCGGGAGCTTCCCGGGGTGGTATACGGCGATGAAAACCGGCTGAGTCAAATCATGTCCAACCTGCTTTCCAATGCCCTTAAATACACCAGCTCGGGCGGGGTTGTGCTGCGGGTGTTTCCCGATGGGGACCGTATTGTTATCGAAGTGGAAGACACGGGAATCGGCATCAAGGCGGAAGCCCTCCCAAAACTATTCACCGCCTTTCAACAGCTTGATCTGGTAAGGAACAAGCAGGTTCAGGGGACGGGGCTGGGCCTGGTAATTACCAAGCGGCTCTGCGAAATGATGGACGGTTCCATTTCGGTACGCAGTGAATACAACAAGGGATCGGTGTTTATCATCCGGCTTCTTTTGCCCCGGGGGACCGAATCCGATCTGCCGAAAGAAAACGAGCGGATCGCCTTTGTCGCGCCGGGCGCCCGGGTGCTGCTGGTGGATGACATTGACATCAACCTGGAAATAGCCGCCTTTGTGCTGTCCGCTTACCGGATACAGCCGGATTTGGCAAGGAGCGGCAAAGAAGCGCTGGAAAAGACGGCGAACGGTGAATACGATCTTATCCTGATGGACCACATGATGCCCGAAATGGACGGGGTGGAAGCCGTCAAAGCCATCCGGGCCATGGATGGAAACAATGCGGGAATACCCATCCTGGCCCTGACGGCCAATGCCGTAAGCGGAGCCAGGGAAATGTTTCTGGCCAACGGCTTTAACGGCCTCCTTTCCAAGCCCATGGACAACGCGGCCC
The DNA here is from genome assembly GCA_031266175.1 of Treponema sp. Classification (GTDB taxonomy): domain Bacteria; phylum Spirochaetota; class Spirochaetia; order Treponematales; family Breznakiellaceae; genus JAISBN01. Next base: position 3,912 of record JAISBN010000039.1, read on the forward strand.
TGGCGGACGCGCTTTTGAAATGGCTCCCCAAGGAGCTGATTCTTCATTAAAAACGTTTAATCAAAAACGCGCGTTTAACCGAATGACGCCATTCTCCCGCTCCGGCCGCAGTTAACCGGAACGCTCATTAAACAAGATTGCCCGAAGCGCAGGCCCCGAGGATGCGCCGCTTCACCGCTCCGGAATTGTCCGTTAAACCGGCAAGTTTTTTCCGCATCTGCCGCCGCCCGGAATTGGTCCCGTAGGGGCAGGTGCAGGCCGCTTTTAGGATGCCCTGTTCTTCGGCGCAGGCGATGATCTGCCGTTCTTCGATATAGGCCAGGGGCCGGATCAGGGTAACGGGATACTTGCGGTAGACAAGCTTGACCGGCATGGCGGACAGCTTTCCCCTGGCGCAGAGGTTCATAAAAAAGGTTTCGATGATGTCGTCCAAATGGTGGCCCAGGGCGATTTTGGTAAAGCCCCTGTCCACGGCGTACTTTAGCAGTTCCGTCCTGCGCTGGGTGGAACACCAGTAGCAGTTCATCTTTCTGCCTGCTTTAAGCCGGCCGATGACGGGTACAAAAAGATCGGTAAAGGGAACGGCCCAGCTTTCCAGTTTTTGGGAAAGGATCGATTTTTTACAGCAGGCGCAGAAGTCGCTGGAGATATGGAGGGCTTCCAACTCGTAGTTCCGTTTAAGGGCGGATTTAAGGGAAGAAAGGGCCCAGGCCATGACGGTGGAATCCTTGCCCCCGGAAGCGGCGATAAGAATACGGTCCCCTTCACGGATCAGTTCCCGTTCCAGTACGGCCTTGGCGCAGAGCTTTCGGACGATTTCGCCGGCGGCGGCCCGGCGGAGAAAGCGGTCAGCCATGCCGGGCCGCCGGTTCCTTTACCCGGCGGATGACGTCGTTTATTACCAGGCTTGCCAGGATCATCCCCGCCGCGGCGGTAACCGTAACGATGCTGCCGTTGATCACCTTTTTGGAAGAACACCACCCGTCCCCGGCGGAACAAAAGCACCGGGGGGTTCCGCAGAAACTTTCGGCCCCTTCGGCCCGGACCGCCGGTTCGTCGCTGTATACCACGGTAAGCTTTCCGGTAAAGCCCCGTTTTTTAAGGCCCTGCCGCACCAGCCGGGCCAGGGGGCAGCCCCTGGTGTCCCAAATGTCCGCGGTCTTTATCCGGGCCGGGTCCAGCCGGGAGGCCATTCCCATGCAGGAAAAAAGCCGGGGACCCGCCGGGCCGTTCCGCATAACCGGGGGCTTCGATCCGGCGCAGAGTTCTATCAAATCCAGTTTACTGGTCAGGCTGTCGATAGCGTCAATCACATAACCGGCCCCGCCGATTTCAAAAAGCGGCGCGGTATCCCGGGAAAAAATTTTGTTGAACGCCCGTACTTCACAGCGGGGATTGATGTCCAGAAGCCGCTTCATCAGTACCGCTGCCTTGGGCAGCCCCACCGTTCCGGGCAGGGCCTGAATCTGGCGGTTGATGTTGGTAACACAGACCGAGTCGGAGTCAACCACGGTAATCCGCCCTATGCCGGAACGGACCAGCGCTTCCGCCGCCCAGCTTCCCACGCCCCCCAAGCCGAAGACAATCACCCCAGTCCGTTCCAGCGCGGCCAGGGCTTCCCTCCCCGCCAGCAGGCCCAGCCGGTGAAACTGGGGCGCTTCCCCGCCGGGTACCTGGGTGTGCGGGGAAGCGCCGGAATGGTCCTGTATGCCGGGAAATGTCGTGTCCATGGGAATCCTCACCCTGTTACTATAGGTCCCGGACAATAATTTTTCAATGACGCGCCTTTCCCATAAGCGGGTCTATACCCCGAGAACCCCTTCACAGGGGAGCTTCAGGGCGGGGAGGTTCATTCAGTTACAGTTACACATGGCGCCATAAGTCTGCGCCGTTGCACAACTTGTTTGCCCGCAGATATCTTGATACGCTGGTCAAGCTGGCGGAAGCCCTTGAAATGGAAGTTTTTGAACTGCTCAAACCGCAGGATGCCTTATCTGCCGATACTGCTTCGATTGTGACAAAATTTAGCGAAGAAACGACCGCTATTATTGAAAAATCACTGGAAAATATAAGAAAAAATACTCTCCAATCTTTGACGAACCTTAAAGACCAATACTGCGAACGCAGGGGCGCCTGATACCGTTTCATAACCGCAAGGCCGCATAAAAAAACCCGCCCCTGGGGGCGGGTTTTTTTATGCCGCGGACTGCGGCCGGGTATCCCCTCCGCTTCGGAGCCGGTTTTAAAACCTGCAGGGTTTTTCAACCGGCTCTGCGGCAAGCGGGGGTTTAGTAATCCATTCCTCCCATACCTCCCATGCCGCCGCCGGGCATCGGGGGCGGATCCTTCTTCTCGGGAATATCCGTGATGGCGCACTCGGTGGTCAGGAGCAGGCTGGCGATGGAAGCGGCGTTCTGCAGGGCGGAACGGGTAACCTTTGCCGGGTCGATAATACCGGCCTTGACCATGTCCACCCATTCCATTTTGGCGGCGTCAAAACCTATACCCTTCTTTTCGCCCCTGGCCTTTTCGGCGACCACCGCGCCGTCAACCCCGGCGTTTTCGGCTATCTGCCGGATAGGTTCTTCCAGGGCGCGCTTGACAATCTTGAAGCCCACTTTTTCGTCGTCGGTCAGGCCCGCGGTATCGGCCTTGTCCAGGGCAATGGCGGCCTGGATAAGGGCCAGCTCGCCGCCGGGGACGATGCCTTCTTCAATGGCCGCCCTGGTGGCGGAGAGGGCGTCTTCCACCCGGTGTTTCTTTTCCTTGAGTTCCACTTCGGTCGCGGCGCCCACGTTGATTACCGCCACGCCGCCGGCCAGCTTGGCCAGCCGTTCCTGGAGTTTTTCCCGGTCATAATCGGATGTGGTGTCTTCGATCTGGGCCTTGATCTGGGCAATCCTGTCCTGAATATCTTTCTGCTTGCCGCCGCCGTTGATGATGGTGGTATTGTCCTTGTCGATTTTAACGGTCTTGGCCTTGCCCAGCTGGGAAATTTCGGTATTTTCCAGCTTCAGTCCCAGCTCTTCGGAAATAACCTCGCCCCCGGTCAGAACGGCAATATCTTCCAGCATGGCCTTGCGCCGGTCCCCGAAGCCGGGAGCCTTTACCGCGCAGGTCCGCAGGGTGCCCCGGAGACTGTTTACCACCAGGGTGGAAAGGGCTTCGCCGTCCACGTCTTCCGCGATAATCAGGAGGGGCTTGCCGCTTTGGGCTACTTTTTCCAGCAGGGGGAGCATATCCTTCATGCTGGAGATTTTCTTGTCGTGGATCAGGATGTAGACATCCTCGTAAACGCTGGTCATGGTATCCCGGTCGGTGACGAAATAGGCGGAAATATAGCCCCGGTCAAACTGCATCCCTTCCACAAATTCGATGGAAGTATCCATGGTTTTGGACTCTTCCACGGTAATGACCCCGTCCTTGCCGACTTTTTCCATGGCGTCGGCAATGGTACCGCCGATTTCGGCGTCGTTGTTGGCGGAAACCGAGGCGACGTGGGAAATTTCCTCTTTATCTTTGATTTCCTTGGAATTTTTCCTGATGTCCTCCACCGCGATGTCCACGGCCTTGTCAATGCCCCGCTTAAGTTCGATGGGGGTCATTCCCGCGGCCACGGATTTAAGGCCTTCCTTTACCAGCGAATAGGCCAGTACGGTGGCGGTGGTGGTTCCGTCACCGGCTACGTCGTTGGTTTTGGTCGCCACTTCCTTAAGAAGCTGGGCGCCCATATTTTCATACGGGTCGGCCAGCTCCACTTCCTTGGCCACCGAAACGCCGTCTTTGGTAACGGTGGGGGCGCCGAACTTTTTGTCCAGCAGTACGTTCCGTCCTTTGGGCCCCAGGGTAACCTTAACGGCCTTGGAAATCTGCTCAACCCCGGACAGCAGCTTCCGCCGGGCTTCTTCGTTGAACAACAACTGTTTCGCCATGTTCTTTTTCTCCTCTTAAGTAAGTACCAGAAATGGTATAGTATGAATGGATTGAGTTCCCTGTATGGAACCGTCTATAAGATAGCAAAAATTGCTTTAAAAAGTCAATAGGAGGAGTGTGGATAATGAACAAACTGCGTTTAGGCGTCCTGGGTACGTCGGGACATTACAGCCTTCGGGTAGCGGCCCCCCTCAGGGAGTCGCTGCTGGTCGAGCCCTATGGAATCGCTTCCCGGAACAGGGAAAAGGCCGAAAAATACGCCCAAAAATGGGGCTTCCAGCGGGCCTACGGATCCTATGGGGAGCTTTTGGAGGATCCGGAGATTGATTTTGTATACTGCCCCCTGCCCAATCATCTTCACCTGGAGTATATCAAAAAGGCCGCGGACGCCGGAAAACCCGTTCTCTGCGAAAAACCCCTGGGGATGAACGCCAAAGAAGCGGTTGAAGCCGCGGAGTACTGCGCGAAGAAGGGGATTCTGGTGATGGAAGCCTTCATGTACCGCTTTCATCCCCAGTGGATCCGGGCGGCGGAGATCGCCAAAACCGGGGAGCTGGGGGAAGTTATGGCCACCGCCGGGATATTTTCCTTCGACCTCAAAGACGGCGCCAATATCCGCAACATTGCCGAAGCCGGCGGCGGAGGCATCTACGACATCGGCTGTTATACCGTGTCCACCGCCCGGCTCCTGATGCGGGCCGAGCCTTCCCGGGTGGTTTGTACCCTTAAGCGGGATTCGGCCTTTAAAACCGATATTCTGGCCTCGGCGATCCTTGATTTTGGGGAAGGCAGACATTCCACCTTTACCATCGGTACCCAGATGTACCCCTGGCAGCGGGTCCGGGCGATGGGAACCGGCGGTACCCTGGCGGTGGAAGTGCCCTTTAACATGTACGGCGACGTTCCCGGCCGGATCCGCATTACTACCGGGGTAGGGGAGCGGATCATCGAAACCGAAATTGCCGACCAGTACCTGCTGGAATTCGACGCCTTTGCCCGGGCGGTGGCGGACAAGCGGACCGAAGCCCCCACCCCCGTTTCCGACGCGGTGGCCAACATGGCGGTCCTGGACGCCCTCTTTGCCTCCGCCGCGTCGGGGGGCTGGGAGAATGTAGTCCGGTATTAGGGCAAAACGGGTGAAGGTAAAACCAAAAGCTTTTACCCTTCACCCGTTTTGGTATAGGCCAGAAGTTCCCCGGCGCTCATCAGCTCCAGAAAATGGAAGGTTTCGCTGCTACCCTTGTTTTCGCTGGTGGTAATCCGGGCTACCCGGAAGACAATCATCTTATTGGTCGGCAGGGGACTTGTAAGGACACGGCCGTTCATATCCACCAGGGCGTTAAAGGGTAAGCGCCCCGGTACTTCCTGGACATCCCCTTCGGGGAAAACGATATAAAATTCTTCCATAAACATAGAATTCCAGCATACCAGGAGGGCATATTCCCGGCAAGAGCGGAAAAATCCCCATCTACTATACGGATGTTAAGAAAAACGTAAAAATAATTACTATATGATAATACTTTTTCTGCTCAACAGGATTGACGGGTGGGATAAAATCCGTAAATAATGGGATAAAGTGGGATATTTTAGGATAAAGTAGGATAAAGTGTTATGGTGTTATTCAGCGGGGATTATCCCGCTACCCTGGACGACAAGGGCCGTATAAGTATTCCCGCAAAATTCAGGGAACGAATTCCCGGGAATACGCTGGTTCTTACCAAGGGGATGATAGAACACTGCGTCTGGGCTTTTACCCCCGAAGACTGGGACAGGGTATCCTCCAAAATAAAAAACGAGGTGAACCTGCCGGCCCGGAAGGCCGATATGCTTTACCACCGCCTGTTGTTTTCCACTTACGAAGTGGAAATCGACAGGGCGGGCCGTATTGCCGTTCCCCAGAAGCTCCGGGATTTTGCCGGCCTTACCAAGGATTGTTCGGTAACCAGCGACGGATCCCGGATAGAGATTTGGGACGCCGGGCGTTACCGGTCGTACGAACAGGAAATTGACGAACAGTTGGGGGATGTCCTGAAAGAGACGTCCTTGAACATGTATTAAAAAATACCGATGGAGGGGATGTGAACGTAGTCCATAGTCCGGTACTGCTGGAAGAAACAATACAGTACCTCGCGCCCCGGGAGGAAGGGGAACTAATGATAGACGCGACCCTGGGGGAAGGGGGACACAGCTTCGCTTTTTTAAACCGTTTTCCCGGACTGCGGATTGCCGGCATCGACGCCGACGGGGAGATCCAGGCAAAGGCCAGGGAGCGGCTTAAGGACTTTGCGGACCGGATACGTTTCTATACCTGCTGGTCCCAGGAATTTTTTGCCGCCTATCCCGAAGACCTGGAAAGGCCCGACACGATTCTTTTTGATCTGGGGATAAGCCTCTACCACTACGAAGAATCCCGCCGGGGTTTCAGCTTCCGGAAAGACGAATACCTGGATATGCGCCTTGATACTTCCCGGGGAAAAACCGCCGCGGAACTTATCAGTTCCCTGACGGAAAAGGATCTGGCGGATCTGCTGTATACCTGCGCGGACGAGCGGTTTTCCCGGCGCATCGCCAGGGCGATTAAAAAAGCTCCCGGTCCCGTCACTACCACCGGCGCCCTGGCCGCCCTGGTGTCCGCTTCGGTCCCCGCGCCGTACCGCCGGGGTCCCGTTCATCCTGCGACCCGGACCTTCCAGGCCCTGCGGATGGCGGTAAACCGGGAAGCAAGCGGCCTGCCTCCGCTGCTGGAGAACGCCCTGGGGGCCCTTAAAACCGGGGGACGCATGGGGGTTATCAGCTTCCATTCGGGAGAAGACCGGACGGTGAAGCGGTTTTTCCGGGATAAAAACAGGGACTGTACCTGCCCCCCGGAAGCGCCGATATGTAGATGTGGGGGATTCCGCACCGTTACTATCCTGACCCGCCGGGCGGTGAGCGCCGGAAAAGCGGAACGCCTCCGCAATCCCTCTTCCCGGAGCGCGAAGTTCCGGGCGGCAGAGAAAATTCATGAATCCGGGGTACTTCCATGAAGGGCCGATTTTTTTTCTATATAATGATCGTTTCCGTTCCCCTGCTGATGGGCTTGTCGGCCTGGCAGTCCTCCCGGTACGGGGATTTGGAACGGGAACTGAAACAGCTGGAAAAAACCCAGGAAGAATGGGTTGAAAACAACAAACGGCTTATCGCGGGGATCGCTTTTCTTTCGTCCCCCGACAGGATAGAGCATATTGCCAGGGATGAACTGGGGCTGCGGAAAAAACAGCCCGAAGAAGTACTCCAGATTTCCATCACCGGAGCTTCCGGGGAAGATACCTGGGAGGGGCCGGATGAATAAGGGATTTTTGATGGACCACCGCGGCGCCGCCCGGGCCCTGGGAGCCGTTCTTCTTCCCCCGGAGGCGGAAGGGGGATTCTGTTCGGTGGCGATAGATTCCCGCAAGGTAACAAAGGGGGCCCTCTTTGTCGCCCTCCGGGGATTTCAGGAGGACGGCCACCGGTTTATTTCCCCGGCTTTTGAAGCGGGGGCCGCCGCCGTCCTGGTAAGCCGCCGGGGCATGGAAGAGGCGGGCTTTGATCCGGCGTCCCTTCCGCCCGGCGCGGCGCTGATGGTGGTGGAAGATACCCTTAAGGGCCTGCAGGATCTGGCCGCGGCCTATCTGGACCGTTTTCCCCGGCTGCTCCGCATCGGGATTACCGGCTCTTCGGGAAAAACAACCACCAAGGAAATAGCCGCCGCCATGATAGGCAGGGAGAAACAGGTGGTGATGAATCCGGGAAACTTTAATTCCGAGACGGGGCTGCCCCTGTCGGCTTTCGGGGTCCGGGATCATCACGAAGTGGGAATTTTTGAGGCGGGGATGAACAGGAAAGGGGAAATTGCCGAGCTCGCCGCGGTTCTGAAGCCCCAGATTTCTTTGATCACCAATATAGGACAGGCCCACGTCGGCATGCTGGGAAGCGTCGAAGCTGTCGCGGAAGAAAAAAAGGAACTCCTTTCCCGGTTTACCGGCAAAGAAACCGCCCTGCTGCCCGAGGATGATCCCTTCAGGGATTATCTGGCCCGGGACGTGAAGGGGAAGGTTGTTTTTTACGGGGAGAAAACACTTGGGGCGTCGGGAAAGCTTACCGCGATCCATGACCGGGGCCTGGCGGGGACGGAAATTGTCTGGGAGGGGGTCCCCGCCGGTTTCGGCCTTCCCGGCCGGCACAATGTCAAAAACGCCCTCGCCGCCGCGGCGCTGGCCCTGGAGGCCGGCGCCGGGGCGGACGCGATCCGGGAAGGCCTTGCTTCCGTCGAAGGGCTCTTTGGCCGGGGCGAGATACTGCGGGCCGGGACCACGGTAATCCGGGACTGCTACAACAGCAATCCCGATTCGGCGGCGGAAGTTCTGTCTTTCTGCGACGGTCTCGAATGGCCCGGCCGGCGGGTCTACATTATGGGGGCCATGAAAGAGCTGGGGGACCATGAAGAAGCGGCCCATAAAAAGCTGGGGGAACTGCTGGCCGCGTCCAGGGCGGACATGATCTTTCTCTACGGCCGGGAGATGATGAACGCCGCCGCGGCGCTGGAAGAAAAGCGGGTGTCGTTTTTTTATACCGACACTATGGAAGAACTGGAAACCGCCGCGGGAAAGAATGTCCGCTCCGGGGATCTGGTGCTGCTTAAAGGATCCCGGGGCTGCGCCCTGGAACAGTTAACCGGAACGGTACTGATTGGAGGGAAGGCCGATGCTTCTTGAATTTTTGTACCCCCTGGTCCGTTATTTTACCCCCTTTAACGTATTCCAGTACCTGACTTTTCGGGGAGCCTACGCGGCGCTGACGACCCTGCTCCTCTGCTATCTGCTGGGCCAGCCGATTATCGAAGCCCTGCGGAAAATGAGGGTGGGCCAGTCCATCCGGGACGACGGTCCCCGGACCCACCTGAAAAAAAGCGGGACGCCGACCATGGGCGGGGTGATGATCATCCTTTCCGTCGTACTTTCCGCCCTGCTCTGGCAGGATCTGGGTAATTTTAAAATTTGGCTTTGTACCGGAACGCTGTTAGCCTTCGGCGTTATCGGCTATGTGGACGACTACCTCAAGGTGTCCTGGAAAAATTCCGACGGCCTGCCGGGACCCGTTAAATTCGGCGCCCAGATAGCGGTGGCCCTGGCGGTGGCGCTGATCCTGTATTTTTCCGGTGAAGAGGAAATCACCTATCTCTACGTGCCCTTCTTTAAGAACCCCGTGGTGGATATGGGGGTGTTCTGGATTCCCTTTGCGGTACTCCTGATGGTGGGGGAATCCAACGCGGTTAATTTAACCGACGGTTTGGACGGCCTTGCCACGGGGCTCCTGATCTGGGTATTCATTACCCTGGGGATCTTAAGCTACCTTTCCGGCCGGGCGGATTTTTCCGCCTACCTGGGAATTCCCCATATTGAAGGGGCGGGGGAGCTTACCGTATTCTGCCTGGCCGCCGTGGGGGCATGCGTCGGCTTTCTTTGGTTTAACAGTTATCCCGCGGACGTTTTTATGGGAGACGTGGGCAGCCTTTCCCTGGGAGGGGTTATCGCCGCGGTTTCCCTTATTATCAAGAAAGAAATTTTAATCCTTATCATCGGCGGAGTTTTCGTACTGGAAGCGGCGTCGGTGATCCTCCAGGTTCTGTTTTATAAGCTGTGGAAACGCAGGGTGTTCAAAATGGCGCCCCTGCATCACCATTTTGAACTTTCCGGCTGGGTGGAAACCAAGGTGGTTATCCGCTTCTGGATTCTGGGCGGGCTTTTTGCGATTATTGCCCTTTCTACACTAAAAATACAGTAGGAAAACGATGAACCCAGTTATGGAAAAGGCCGGATACAAAAATCCCGGGGATCACCTTTTAACCGCCTCTATTCTGCTCCTTACCGGAATTGGGCTGGTAACCCTTTATTCCGCGTCCTACGCGTTCGCGGATCGTTTTTTTGGAAACAGCCTGTATTTTATTTCCCGTCAGGCCGTACTGGCGGCCTTGGGGCTGGTGCTTTTCTTTATGGTTTCCCGGGTGAACATGGAACTGCTTCGCGACTGGATACGGCCCATTGTTATCGGTTCCATGGTACTCTGCGTTTTAACCTTTATCCCGGGCATCGGCGTGATGAAGAACGGCGCTACCCGGTGGATCCGGCTGGGAGCTTCCACTTACCAGCCTTCCGAGTTGGTCAAATTGGTGCTGCCCTTCTATCTGGCCCATATTTTTGACAAAAAGAGCGACCACCTTGATTCCTTTACCGCGGGGGTACTGCCCCCGGCGATGATCACGGTGCTGTTTTTTATCCTTATCTATTTGCAGAACAATTTTTCCACCGCCTTTTTTGTCCTGTTGAACGCGCTGGCCATATTTTATCTGGCCGGACTGCGGAGGCGGTATTTTTTCGGCGCGGCGATGATCTTCCTGCCCCTGTCGGCTTTTTTTGTCCTGACCCGGGAACACCGGCTGCGGCGTTTTATCAGCTTCCTCTGGCCCGAATGGGATCCTCTGGGAGCGGGATACCAGGTGCGGGCCAGCGTCGTCACCATCAGTTCCGGCGGCTTTTGGGGCAAGGGCATAGGCCAGGGTACCCGGAAGATCGCCAGCGTGCCGGAAATTCATTCGGATTTTATCTTTGCCTCCTTTGCGGAAGAGACGGGGTTTATCGGCGTATTCCTAATCTTTATCCTCTTTGCCCTGTTTGCCTTTGCGGTTTACCGCGGGGCGGTAAAAAGCGGGACCATGTTCAGGCGGCTCCTTGGTTTTGGCCTGGGAACGATGATCCTGTCCCAGATTATGCTGAATACCGCGGTGGCTGCCGGGGCCCTTCCAGCGACGGGGATACCCCTGCCTTTCTTTTCCGCCGGAGGATCTTCCCTGGCCACCACCCTGGTGATGTGCGGACTGCTGGTGAATAATTCCCGGGGGGACCATGTCTAGCGGATACCTCTACGGGAACGGGGCCCCGGAGCGGCCGTACGGGGGCCGTCCGGCGGTAAAGGCCCGTTCCATCAGCGACAAAGGCTTAAAGCGCATCCTGGCGCTGATAATTGTGATCCTCAGCGGGGAGCTTGTCTGGTTTTTCGGCGTCAGCCCCTGCATGCCCTTTTCCAGAATTACCGTGTCGGGGATTCCCGGCATCGAGGAATCCGCGGTCCTTGCCCTGGCGGGGATCGAGGAACATTCATCGTTTATGACGGTGAATGTTCCCGCCGCGGAGCAGGCCCTGCTGGCCCTGCCCGCGGTCCGTTCCGCCAGGGTCCTTAAGCATTTTCCCGGCGGGATAGAAATTGTCCTGGAACCCCGGCGGGCCGCGGCCATGGCCTTTGTTGAAGAGGGGGGGCGGATCTTTCCCGCCCTTATCGGCGGCGACGGCATGATCTTCAGCGTGGGCAGGGCAGGGTTCCGGGAAAACGAGGTTTTGCCGGTGATTTCGGGGCTGACGCTGGGAACGGTTTTTCCCGGGATGAAACTGCCCCGGATATACCATGCCCTCTTTGCCGAACTGGAAGCCCTGTCCCGGGAAGCGCCGGAACTGCTGGCCGCCATCTCGGAGATCAGGATCAATCCGAAGGATTATAACGGTTACGATTTAACCCTGTACCCCGCCTACCGGGGGGTCCGGGTCCGGGTGGGTCATGACATTACCGAAGAGACCCTCCGGTACATGCTGTTGATGCTGGATGTTCTTTCGGAGAAATCCCATGGTATCAGGGAAATTGACTTTAGAACCGGAACCGCTTCGTACAAGGAGGCTTATTCTGGCTAGCGATGGTTTGGTTGTCGGCCTGGATATAGGTACGACCAAGGTATGCGCCGTCATCGGCGAAAAAAACGATAACGGGACTCTGGAAATAACCGGTGTGGGAACCAGCCCTTCCACGGGGTTGCGCAAGGGAGTGGTGGTCAATATCGAGGCAACCCTCCAGGCTGCCGCTTCCGCCATAGAAGCAGCGGAAATGATGAGCGGCCGGGAAGTGTACAATGTCTGGACGGGAATAGGCGGAAGCCACATCGACGGGATCAATTCCCGGGGGGTGGTGGCGGTCACCGGGAAAAACCGGGAGACCAGGGAAATAACCGACGAAGACGTACTGCGGGTCCTGGAAGCGGCCCGGGCGGTGGTGATCCCCATGGACCGGCAGGTACTGGAACTGATACCCCAAAGTTATATTGTGGATGATCAGAAGGGGATACGGAATCCCCTGAATATGATTGGCGTCCGGCTGGAAGCGGAAATACACATTATTACCTGCTCGGTAACCAGCGCCCAGAATCTGGTAAAGTGCGTCAACCGGGCGGGGTTCCACGCCCAGGGACTGGTACTCCAGTCCCTGGGCGCGGGCCGGGCGGTACTGACGGAAGAGGAAAAAGAACTGGGGGTGGCCCTGATCGATATGGGCGGGGGAACCACCGACGTGATGGTCTATTCCGAAGGGGCGCCCTATTCAACCACCACCATACCCGCGGGGGGAACCCAGGTAACCAGCGATATTTCCATCATAAAAAATATTTCCGCCGACACCGCGGAGAAGATCAAGCTGGAAGCGGGAAGCTGCTGGGAAGGGGCCTGCGGGGGGGACGAGGATATTCTTGTCCCCGGTGTGGGCGGAAGGCCCCCGCTTTCCATTCCCCGGGGCCAGATCGAAAAAATTATCCGGCCCCGGATGGAGGAAATTTTCTGCATGGTCAAGGGAACGCTGGACAAGCTTGTCCTCTCCCGTCCTTTGGGCGGGGGCGTGGTCCTGACCGGCGGCGGTTCCCAGCTGCTGGGGGCCGCGGAACTGGCGTCGGAAATCTTCAGCCTTCCCGTCCGGGTGGGGGCTCCCCTGCCGGTGGGAGGACTGGTGGAAGAATACCGGAGCCCTGCCTTTGCCACCGCGGTGGGGCTGGTGCTGGAAGGCTACGACCGGGAACTGCAGGGCGCGGCGGAACGGAGCGGCAAAGTCCGGGAAAGGGGAATCCCCCTTTTCGGGCGGCTGGCGGAATGGTTAAAACGGGAATTTTTTTAGGTTTCGGCATTACAATATGTGGGAGGGGATATGAACATCCAGGTTTTAGAGGAACGCGGGCGGTCCAGGCCGCGGGCAACGGTGATTAAGGTAATCGGAGTCGGCGGGGGCGGATCCAGCGCCGTGAACCGCATGCTTGAATGCGGTCTTGAGGGTATTACGTTTATTGCCGCCAATACCGACCTTCAGGCGTTAAACGAGAACAGGGCGGAAATCAAGCTTCCCATCGGCTCGGAACTTACATCCGGCCTGGGCGCCGGAGGCAGGCCGGATGTGGGCGAAAACGCCGCCCTGGAAGACAGGGACATGATTGCCAACACCCTGAAAGGGGCGGATATGGTCTTTGTTACTGCCGGCATGGGGGGGGGTACCGGTACCGGCGCGGCCCCGGTTATCGCCCAGATAGCCCGGGAATGCGGCGCGTTAACCGTGGGGGTGGTGACCAAACCCTTTGGCTTTGAGGGATGCTTCAAAATGCGTCTAGCCGAAGAGGGCATTGCCAAGATGCGGAAAGCGGTGGATACCCTTCTTGTCATCCAGAACCAGCAGCTTCTTTCCCTGGTGGAAAAAAGAACTCCCATTAAAGACGCCTTCCGCAAGGTGGACGATATACTCCGCCAGGGCATTCAGGGGATTTCCGATCTGATCCTGAAAGTGGGGCTGATTAACATTGATTTTGCGGACGTAAAAAGTACCATGGGCGGGCAGGGAGACGCCCTGATGGGAATAGGCATGGCCTCGGGGGACAACCGCGCCAGGGAATCGGCCCTCCAGGCGGTGGAAAATCCCCTGCTGGAAGACACTACCATTGTGGGCGCCCGGCGGCTTTTGATCAACGTTTCCGGCGGCGAAAGCCTGGCCCTTTCGGAGCTGGAGGAAGTGGTGGGGATTATCTCTGAAAAGGCGGATCCCGAGGTTGAAACTATCAGCGGGGCGGTGCAGAACAATGAGCTGGGGGACAAGCTCCAGGTTACGGTCATTGCCACGGGGTTTCAGCGCAGGACCATCGCCATAGGAGCGGCGTCCCCCGGGGACGATTCCTCCGGGGAGATCCCGGCCCGGGAACGGGATGTGGTGGGTATTGAGGAATGGAACACCTTTACCAGCCGCAGCGCCCGGAGCAGGCCTGACTACCTTGCCCTCCGCAATTACCAGCACGAGGATCTGGACGTTCCCACCATTATGCGCTTTCCCCAGGACCCGGAAAAAGAGGAAAAATGAAGGAACTGCTTTCCGGTTTCCGTTCCCGGCTTATCGCCCTGGAGCGCCGTTCGATCCTGACCGCCGGCGCCTACGAGGGGGAGATCCGCTGTTTCCTTGCCTGGCTGGAGGGTTTCCGCTGTTCCGGAGCTTCCGGTCCCGCCGCGCCGGAGGGCTTTTTGGAAGAAGCCCTGGCCGCCGCGGATATAACGGTTTTGACGGCCTACCTGGAAGAACGGCGGAAGAGCATCAGTTCCCGGTCCGCGGCAAAGGCCGTATCGGCCCTGCGGTCCTTTTTCAGGTACCTGATTGACCGGGAGCTGCGGAAGGACAATCCCGCGGTGGTCCTGGAAATGCCCCGGCGGAGCTTCCGTCTGCCCGCAGTGCTGTCCCGGCAAAAAGTCGAAACCCTCCTGGAAGCGGCGGACATTACAAAGCCGCTGGGTATACGGAACCGGGCGCTCTATGAACTGATCTATTCGGCGGGCCTGCGGGTTTCGGAGGCGGTACGGCTGAATATGAACGACCTCTTCTTTAGCGAAGGGATACTCCGCCTTAAGGGTAAGGGAGACAGGGAGCGGATGGCGATTTTCGGTGCGGAAGCGGCCCGGTGGCTTAAGCGGTATATTGAAGAAGTCCGGCCTGTGCTGGCGGGCAGCGCTCATCCTAGGGCCCTGTTTATCAGCCGGCGGGGCAGAAGGCTTTCACGAAAGGGGATGTGGAAGAATTACGCCCTCCTGGCCGTAACGGCGGGAACCGGTTCCCGCTTGCATACCCTGCGGCACAGCTTTGCCACCGAACTTTTGGCCGGGGGTGCGGATTTAAGACAGGTTCAGGAACTGCTGGGCCACGCGGATCTTGCCACCACCCAAATCTATACCCATGTGGATGTTTCCCGCCTGCGGGAAAGCCACCGTAAATATCTGCCCAAACTGGGGGTATCATGATGACCCGGAAAAAGACGGGAAAATCCGTCGTCGTTCTGATTGTCCTGGCGGCGGCCCTGGCCGCGCTCTTTGTGGGCAGAAAAATAGCGGTCCGCAATTCCCTGGCTGCCCGGATTGCCGCCCTGAGCCCCCGGGGGGCTCCTCCCCAGACCATCGAGGATCTGCGTAAGGCCATATCCCTCTACGAGGCAAAAATCGAGGGGCATGTTAAGGACGCGGCCCAGACCGGGGTATACTGGAAGATCCTGGGTTCCCGGCTTCTGGACAAAAAGCTCCACGGCGAAGCCCTGGAGGCCCTGGAAGAAGCGGCCCGGTATTATCCGGAGGACGAGACAATTCAGTATCTTATAGGGGTGTCCGCGGGAAACCTGGCCCCCTCGGAGTATTTTTCTCCCGGAGAGCAGGAAGAACATTACCGGGTTTCCGAGCAGGCGTACCTCCGGGCTATAGCTATTGACGGACGGTACAGCAAGGCCCTTTACGGCCTTTCGGTACTCTACGTGTTTAATCTGAACCGCCCCGCGGACGCGGTTCCGTATATGGAACTGTTTCTGGACATTAACAAAAACGATACCGACGGAATGTTTGTCCTCGCCGCGGCCTACTATCTGACGGAACAGTACCAGGCTTCGGTGGATCTCTACGACCGGATCCTGGGGCTTACCAGGGACGCGCAGGTTAAGGAACAGGCGGAACAGAATAAACAGCGGGCGATGGATGCGTGGTATGGTTAATTATGGTTAATATATGAACAGCGCCGGCAGGGAAAAATTGTTAGGCATAGTCAGGGTGGAACGGAATACTCCTCTTTATCCGCCCCTTCTGGGGGAGATCTTCGATCCCCCGGCGGTCCTCTATGTCCGGGGGACCCTGCCCAACCCAGAGCGTCCCGCGGTTGCCCTGGTGGGCACCCGCTCCCCCAGCTCCGCCGCGTGCCGCGAGGCCCTGCGGCTGGGCAGGGAATTTGCCCGCCGGGGCATTACCGTTGTTTCCGGCCTTGCCCTGGGAATTGACGCCCTGGCCCACCGGGGCTGCCTGGAAGGGGGCGGCTCCACCGTCGCGGTGCTGGGTTCCTCGGTGGACGAGGTCTACCCCGCGTCAAACCGGCGCCTGGCCCGGCGTATTCTGGAAAACGGCGGCGCCCTTGTCAGCGAGTACCCCTGCGGGACTAAGCCCCGCAAGTGGTTCTTCCCCCAGCGGAACCGGATTATTTCCGGGTTCGCCCGGGGTACGGTGATTGTGGAAGCCCCCGCTTCTTCGGGTGCCCTGTATACCGGGCAGTTTGCCCTGGAACAGGGGCGGGATTTGTTTGTAGCCTCCTCGGGGGTTTCTTCCCCCCTGGGGGAAGGAACCAGGCGGCTGGCCGCGGACGGCTGCCGGATTATTTCCGCCGCGGAGGAAGTGTTGATCGAATGGAATATATCCGAAGCGGATCGGGCCGGGCCGCCGGAGTACGGTGCGGATCGTCCCGGCGCGGTTCGGGAAGCGGCTCTTTCCGGACACGGGGCTGCCCTGTCTGAATACGCTGACGCGGTTCAGGCAGGGCTGGCGGATTCACTGCGGCAGGAATTGGGGCTTTAACGCAAGGGGTAATGATGGAAACAGCAAAGAAGCCGCTGGAAGAACCGGTGGAAGAAAAGAAAGAGACCCTCACGAAAACCGCCGCCGGCGGCCGTAAAAGGACCGCCAAAAAAGCCGTCGAAAAAACCCGGAAAATTCTCGTCATCGTCGAATCTCCCGCCAAGGCCAAAACCATTGAAAAATACCTGGGGCCCGCCTACAGCGTCAAGGCTTCCATGGGGCATCTTATCGATCTTCCAAAATCCCGGACCGCCATTGACGTGGATCATGAATTTGAGCCCGAGTACATTACCGTCCGGGGCAGGGCCAAGCTTTTGAAGGGACTCCAGGGGGACGCGAAAAAATCGGACGAAGTTCTCCTGGCCAGTGATAATGACCGGGAGGGGGAAGCCATTGCCTGGCACCTGCGAAACGCGATCAGCGCCAAGACAAGCAAGGTTCCCATCAAGCGGATCACCTTTAACGAGATTACTCCCCAGGCCATTAAGGACGCGGTGAATAATCCGGCGGATATTGACGAGGCCAAGGTCAACGCCCAAAAGGCCCGGCGGGTTTTGGATCGCCTGGTGGGGTACAACCTTTCGCCCCTGCTCTGGAAAAAGGTCAAGAACGGCCTTTCCGCGGGAAGGGTCCAGTCGGTGGCCTTAAGGCTTATCTGTGAACGGGAAAAGGAAGCGGAATCCTTTATCCCCGAAGAATACTGGACCCTGGAGGCGGACTTTAAAGCCGGCAGCCGCCTGTCGGTCTTTACCGCCCAGCTGGTATCCTGGCAGGGTAAAAAGCCGGAACTTCCCTGTGAGGAAGAGGTAAACAAACTTGTGGCCGCCGTCTCGAAGTCCGAATGTTCCGTGGCGGATATCCGGGAAACGGAAAAAACCGTCAGGCCCCGGCCTCCCTTTACCACCTCCCAGCTGCAGCAGACCGCCGCGAACCGCCTGGGCTATACCAGCAAAAAAACCATGCAGGTTGCCCAGCAGCTCTACGAAGGGGTCAATATAGGCGAAGGCCGGGTGGGGCTTATCACCTATATGCGGACCGATTCGGTCCGGATTTCCCGGCTTGCCCTCGACGAAGTCCGGGAATGGATCGGTGATAATTATCCGGATGATTTACCGCCGGAAGCGGTGGAATATTCGGTGGGAAAGAAAGCCCAGGACGCCCATGAGGCAATCCGGCCCACCTATGTGTCCTATACGCCCGATTCGATCAAGGATTCCCTTTCCAGGGATCAGCTGCGGCTCTACACAATCATCTGGGAACGCTTTGTGGCCTGCCAGATGAAAAACGCCAGGACCAAAACGGTGAGCATTGATATTGCCGCGGCCGTTCCCCGGGAAGCCGGGGGAGGGGAGGGGATCTTCCGGGTTTCGGGAACCAGGATAACCGAACGGGGCTTTTACCAGGTGATAAAACTCCTGGCTTCCAAGGAAGAGAAGGGGAGCCCCGTGCCCGCGGTAAAAAAGGGGGAAAAGCTCAGGGCGGAAAAATTTTATCCCGAACAGCACTTTACCCAGGGCCCTCCCCGGTATACCGACGCCTCCATCGTCAAGATCCTGGAAGAAAAGGGTATAGGCCGGCCCTCCACCTATGCTCCCATCATTTCTGTTTTGCTGGACCGGTACTACGTTACCCGGTCCAACAAACAGCTGGTTCCCACCCTGCTGGGCAGGATGATCAGCGATATGCTCAGCGAATACTTTCCCCATGTGGTGGACGCCGCCTTTACCGCGTCCATGGAAACCAAGCTGGACGAGGTGGAAGAAAACCGGATCCGCTGGCCCGACATGATCAGGGAATTCTGGGATCCCTTCAAGGACCGGGTAGACGAAGTGGGCAAGACCCTGGAATCCTACAAGGGAACCCTGGACGAACCCACCGACTACGTGTGCGAAAAATGCGGCAAGCCCATGGTGAAAAAGCTGGGGCGCTTCGGTTTTTTCCTGGCCTGCTCCGGTTTTCCCGACTGTAAAAACACCCGGTCCATACCCCTGGCGGTGTGCCCCAAATGCGGGGGCGATGTCGTGGCCCGCAAGACCAGGGGAAGGGGCAAGGAATTTTACGGCTGTGCCAATTATCCCGAATGTGATTTTATCAGCCACTACAAGCCCCTCAACCAGAATTGTCCCAAATGCGGCCGGTTCCTGGTGGAAAAATACGACAAACGGAACGGGAGCCACAAGGCCTGCATTAACCCGGACTGTGATTACCTCCACAGCGCCGAGGAGGACGAAGAAACGCCCGCCGCCGCGGAAAGCGCCGCCATGGAAAGCGCCGGCGCGTCCGCCGGGGAAAAGGAAGGATCCCGTGGTTAGGCGGAACTGTCCCGTCCCGGGAGCCGGCGCGTCCGCCGGGAACGGCGCTCCGGCCGTTCCGGACGGCGTAAGCGGCAAAACTTTGGACGCCGTGAACGGCGCGGCCGTACAGCGGTATCTCGGCTACCTTAAGGCCGTGCGGGGCGTTTCCGGGCGGACCCTGGCATCCTACGGAACGGATCTGGCCCGGTTTGCCGCGTACTGCGGCAACCGGGACATTACGGCGGAACACGCGGACGGCCGGGCGGTGGAGCATTTTATCGCCGATCTGAGCGCCGAGGGGATTTCTTCGGTCAGCGTTAACCGCGCCCTTTCTTCGATCCGGGGATTTTACCGCTGGCTTATCCGCACGGGAAAGCGGACGGACGATCCCGCGGCGGCTATCAGGAACCTGAAAACCCCCAAAACGCTTCCCGCGTTTTTGTGGGAGGGGGAGATGGCGGCCTTTGCGGAACTGCCCGGAAAGGAAGGGATTTTATGGGCCCCCCGGGACAAAGCCCTGATTCTGGCCATGTATTCGGCGGGCCTGCGAATTTCGGAACTGGTGTCCCTGTCGGTCCGGGACCTGGAAGCGGACTGCCTGTCCGCCAAAGTGCTGGGCAAGGGCGGCAGGGAACGGTACGTGTTTTTTTCGGATGAAGCGGCCGGGGCCCTGAAGGAATACCTGCCGGCCAGGAGCGGGCGGATAAAGGCGGAAGCCTCTACGGAGAGACTCTTTATCAACCGCCGGGGGGGGCCGATTTCGGTCCCCGGAGTCCGGTGGATTATCGCCCGTTACGGAGACCGGTCGGGGCTGGGGAAGCATATCCATCCCCATGCCCTGCGCCACAGTTTTGCCACCCACCTGGTCAATTCGGGCTGCGACGTCCGGCTGGTCCAGGAAATGCTGGGGCACGCCAGCATTTCCACCACCCAGCGCTATACCCACGTGGATATGGAACGGCTGCGGCAGGTTTACATGAAAGCCCACCCCCATGCCGGGGCGGTCCGTAAATGAGCGAGTCACGGGAGTAAAATTATGAGGGAAGTGAAGATCCTGTCCACCACCGTCCTGGCGGTACGGCGAAACGGAAATGTGGCAATGGCCGGCGACGGCCAGGTAACCTTAGGCGAAACGGTGGTAAAGAACAACGCCCGCAAGGTCCGCCGGCTCTGGGACGGCAAAGTCCTCTGCGGGTTTGCGGGGGCCACCGCCGACGCCTTTACGCTCTTTGACCGCTTTGAAAGCAAGCTGAAGGAATATTCCGGGGACCTGGCCCGGTCGGCGGTGGAGCTGGCCAAGGACTGGCGGACCGACAGGGCCCTGCGCCGGCTGGAAGCGATGCTTCTGACCGCGGATTTAAGCAAGACCCTGCTTGTTTCCGGCACCGGCGACGTGATAGAACCCGCGGGGGATGTGCTGGCTATCGGGTCCGGGGGAAACTACGCCTATGCCGCGGCCCTGGCCTACTTAAACGGCAGCGATCTTGATGCGGCGGAGATAGCAAAACGGAGCCTTGAAATTGCGGGGGACATCTGCATTTATACCAATAATGTGATCACACTGGAAGAATTAAAGGGAGCATGACCATGAATAGTGCGGGTAAAAATCTGGACCGCCTGACCCCAAAGGAAATTGTGGCGGAACTGGATAAATATATTGTGGGCCAGAAGAAGGCCAAACGGGCGGTGGCGGTGGCCCTGAGGAACCGGATCCGGCGGATCAAACTGGACCCGGAAATGAGGGAAGACATCGCCCCCAAAAACATCCTCATGATAGGGCCTACGGGGGTGGGGAAAACCGAAATCGCCCGGCGGCTGGCCAAACTCGCGGGCTCTCCCTTTATCAAGGTGGAGGCCACCAAGTATACCGAAGTGGGCTATGTGGGCCGGGATGTGGAATCCATGATCCGGGACCTGATGTCCGCGGGAATCCAGATGGTCAAGAGCGAAATGCAGCAGTCGGTGAACGCCGAGGCGGAACGGCGGGCGGAAGAGGCGCTGCTGGATCTCCTGGTACCCCGGCCGGCGAAGAAAAAAGACAAAGGTTCCGCTTTTAGCGGGGACAAGGGTTCCAAAACTCCGCCGGGGCCGGTGATCCGGCCGGTGGGCGCGTTTTCCTTTAACGGCGACAACGGCCAGGGGATTATGGGCACCGCCATCCAGGTGGGCATACCCCTGGTCCGGAAATCCGGCGCGGAAGGGCCGCCGGACGGCGGGACTGAACCGAAATCTTCCGCCGAAACGGCGGTTCCCGGAGAGCCGGAAAAGCCGGTGGATCATACCAGGGAAAAATTCCGGACATGGCTGCGGGAAGGCAAATTGGAGGACGGAACCGTGGAACTTGACGTAAGCCAGACTCCCCAGTTTCCCGTCTTCGAAATGACCGGCGGCGGCATGGAAGACATTATGTCCAGCATTTCCGGGGGCCTGGCGGGAATGATGGACAACAATAAAAAGAAAAGGGTGGTAACCGTCAAACGGGCCAGGGAAATCCTGATTGCCGAAGAAGCGGAAAAGCTTATCGACCGGGACCGGGTCAGCGACGAAGCCCGGAAACGGGTGGAAGAAACGGGGATCGTGTTTATCGACGAAATCGACAAGATCGCCGTCCGGGGAGACCGGGGCGGCGGTCCCGACGTATCCCGGGAAGGGGTACAGCGGGACATCCTTCCCATTGTGGAGGGGGCCACGGTCAGTACCAAGTGGGGGACGGTGGATACCAGCCACATCCTCTTTATCGCCGCGGGAGCCTTTAACGTGAGCAAGCCTTCGGACCTGATCCCCGAACTCCAGGGCCGCTTTCCCCTGCGGGTGGAATTGGATTCCCTGGGAAAGGAAGAATTTTTACGGATCCTGACGGAACCGAAAAACGCCCTGACCCGGCAGTACCGGGATTTGCTTGCCACGGAAAACGTGGAAATCGATTTTACCGGGGAAGCCGTACAGCGTCTGGCGGCCCTGGCGGCGGAGGTAAACGCCAGGCTGGAAAATATCGGTGCCCGGCGGCTCCATACGATCATGGAAGCCCTGCTGGAAGAACTGTCATTTGACGCGCCGGACATAGCCCCCGCGAAGGTGCGCATTACCGGGGACTATGTCGACGAAAAGCTTGCCGATTTGGCCATGGATCAGGATCTGGGCCGCTATATCCTGTAAAGCTGAAACAGGAAAAGGCCGATGATAACAAGAGAGGTGGGACGGGATGAATAATTTTTCACGAACCCTGGATTTACTGAACAAGGCCATGGACGTGGGGGTTTTAAGGGATTCGGTCTATGCCGATAACCTGGCCAACAAAGACGTGCCTAACTGGAAACGGACGGAAGTCAACTTTGAATCGGAACTGAAAAAGGCGATCCGGTCGGAGGACTATAAGCCCCAATTCGAAATGGCCCGCGGAGATCCCCGGCACGTGTCCAACTGGACCCGGATGGATTACGGGAATGTCCAGCCCCGGCGGGTGCTGGATTATCTTTCCACCTACAACAATAACGGAAACAACGTGGACCCGGACGAAGAGTTTACCAAAATTCTGAAGAACCAGCTCCAGTACACCATATACGCCCACGCGGCGGCGTTTGAATACGGCCAGGTAAGCCTGGTATTAAGGGCATAATAAGGATATACCATGGGACTTTTTTCATCGATCAACATTGCATCCACCGGCATGAGCGCCCAGCGGGCCAGGCTTGATGTGATTGCCGACAATATGGCAAACGTCAATACCACCAGTACCAACGAAGGGGGCCCCTACAGAAGAACCAGGGTGATCATGAAACCCAGGGTGGAGCAGCCCTACTGGCGCTCCCCCTTTCTTCCCCAGATGCTGGACAACGGACCGGGCCGGGGAGTCCGGGTGTCGGGCATGGAAAAGGATTTTTCCACGGAGCTCCGTATGGTCTACGATCCAACCCATCCCCACGCGATAGCGGCGGAGGGCCCCGACAAGGGGTATGTGTACTATCCCAACGTGAACGTGATTAACGAAATGGCGGACATGATCGAAGCGGGCCGGATGTACGAAGCCAACGCCCAGGTGGTGGAAGGCTATAAGTCGATGTTTCAAAAGGCCCTGGAAATAGGGGGGAGGTAGATGACCATTCAGCCGCAGTATTTTAGTCCGGTACCCATGCCCCGGGTTCCCGCTTCCATGCCCGACATGAGGCCCAGGGTGCTTAACGGGGAATTGTACAACGGATCCGGCGAAGGCATCGCCCGCCTGGGTCAGACCCTGGGCGCGGAGGGCGTGATGCGCGACGGCCTGTTCGGCGACACCATGCTTAAGACCCTGGACAAGGTAAGCGATTACCAGATGCAGGCGGAGTACATCCACCAGCAGGCCATCATTGATCCCGAATCCGTGGACGTTCATCAGATCACCGATGCCGAGGCCCGGGCAAGCATGTCGCTGAATATTACCCGGACCATTCTGAACCGCATTGTTCAGTCCTGGAAGGACATTATTAATACGCGATAATCCAGCCATATAGGGGGGGGGACATGGAATTTTTACAACGCATTCTCGAACAGGTTAAAGGTCTCTGGGGAAAGTGGAGCCTGATACAGAAACTGGTGCTGGGGGGCATTGCCGTTATCCTGGTGGCGGGCATTGCCGCCCTGGTGTCGGTTTCTTCGTCCCCCAGCATGGTGCCGGTGATCGACGCTCCCATTACCGACGAGGACATGCGGGACCGGATCATTACCCGGATCAACCAGGAGGGGTATCAAAGCTCCGTCAGCGCCAACGGTACCGTCATGGTCCGGGATGAAGCAGCGGCAAGGAAGATGCGGGTCATCCTGATCCGGGAAGGCCTTATCCCCCAGGGCACCGATCCCTGGAGCGTCTTCGACAGGGAACGGTGGACCGTTACCGACTTTGAGCGGAACGTCAACTTCCAGCGGGCCCAGACCCAGATGGTCAGGGAGCATATTAAAGCCCTGAAGGGGGTGGACGACGCGGATGTGATTATTACTTTTCCCAAAGACACCCTCTTCCTTCAGGATCAGAATCCGGTTACCGCGAGCGTTACCCTTACTCTCACGCCGGGCAGCGACATCGGTGAGGACCGCAAAAAAATCGAAGGTATCCAGAAGATCCTTGAAAAGGCCGTGGAAGGCTTAAAGGGCGAGAATATCGTCATCATCGATCAAGGCGGCCGGATACTCAATGATTTTGAGGGAACCAAAGACTGGGACGAACAGACCCTGGTGGAACGGCAGCAAAAGTACACCCTCCAGATGGAAGCCAAGTACCGGGCCCTGGTTCTCGCCAGCCTGCAGAATACCTTTTCCCTGGACCGGGTTCGGGACCTCAACGTCAAATATGACATTGACTGGTCCAAAAAATCGATCAGCAGAACGGAAAATCTTGCCACGACCGTCAAGTCCAGAACCCCGGGCCTGGCCTACGACGATTCGGTAATAGTGGAATCGATCCCCCTTTCCGAATCGAAGTATGAAACGGAATTTACCGGTACGGGCTTTAATCCCGAAGGTCCTCCGGGGGTGGAACCCAACGTTATGCCCGCGATGAAGGACATGTCCAATATCCAGGGTACGGTGAAACAGAAAGTGGACCAGACAAACTATTCCATCGGCAACGAAACCACCGAGGAGGAACGGAAGTTCCAAATGGACCGGGTAACGGTGGCGGTAAACATTGACGGGAAATGGAAACTCAAATACGATGAAAAGGGTAACCCGGTGATCCTGCCCGACAAGTCGCTTGACCGGGAGTATACCCCGGTAGATCCGGAGGAGCGCAGGGAGGCGGAGTCTCTGGTGCGGGACGCCATCGGTTTCGACGCGGCCCGGGGGGATTCGGTCACGGTAACGAACATAGCCTATGACCGGACAAGCCAGTTCGCCGCCGAGGACGCCGCCTTTTTCAGAAAACAGAACATACAAAATACGGTGTTTGTTTTCCTGGTAGGGCTGGCGATCCTCCTGGTCGCGTTTGTGATCTTCCGGCTGGTAACCAAGGCCATTGAACGGCAGCGGCTGGCCGCGGAAGAAGCCCTGGCCCGGGAACGGCAGGCTGCCCGGGAGCGGGCCCTGCTGGAAGCGGAGCAGGAGGGGGTGGAAGTGTCCATGTCCGTGGAAGAACGGAAACGCATGGAACTCCAGGAAAACGTAATCAGCCTGGCCAAGGATCACCCGGAAGACGCCGCCCAGCTGATCAGAACGTGGCTTTTGGAGGACTAAGATGGCCCAGACAGCAAGTTCCGGTTCCTCCTCTTCTTCCAAAAAAAAGGGGAACAAGGAATTTACGGGACGTCAGAAGGCGGCCATATTCCTGGTCAGCATAGGATCGGAAATTTCCTCGGAAATCTTTAAGTACCTCCGGGAAGATGAAATAGAAACCCTCACCTTTGAAATCGCCCGGCTTGAAACCATCGAGCCGGAACAGAAAGACGCCATCCTGATGGAGTTCCAGGAACTCATGATGGCCAACCAGTTTATCACCACCGGCGGCATCGACTATGCCCGGGAACTCCTGGAAAAATCCCTGGGCAGCCAGAAGGCCATCGACATCATCAACCGCCTTACTTCCAGCCTGCAGG
This sequence comes from Treponema sp., assembly GCA_031266175.1. Taxonomy (GTDB): domain Bacteria; phylum Spirochaetota; class Spirochaetia; order Treponematales; family Breznakiellaceae; genus JAISBN01. The sequence goes on from JAISBN010000039.1 coordinate 29,433, forward strand.
TGCGGCCCTTCGACTTTATCCGCCGTACCGATCCGGCCCATCTTCTGAACTTTATCCAGCAGGAACACCCTCAGACCATCGCGCTGATCCTGGCGTATCTGGAGCCGAACAAGGCTTCGATCATACTCCAGAACCTTCCCCACGAAGTACAGAGCGACGTGGCCCGGCGCATTGCCACCATGGACCGTACCTCTCCCGAAGTTTTGCGGGAGGTGGAACGGGTTCTGGAAAAGAAACTTTCCACCCTGTCCAGCGAAGACTATACCGCCGCGGGGGGGGTGGAAAGCATCGTGGAAATTCTGAACCTGGTTGACCGGTCCTCGGAAAAGCAGATCATCGAAGCCCTGGAAGACGAGGACCCGGAACTGGCGGAGGAGATCAAGAAGCGGATGTTCGTGTTCGAAGACATCGTCATGCTCGACGACCGGGCCATCCAGAAGGTTATGCGGGAGGTCGATTCCCAGGAACTGGCCAAGGCCTTAAAGAGCGTGGATACGGAAGTGCAGGATAAGATTTTCCGCAATATGTCGAAGCGGGCCGCGTCAATGCTTAAGGAGGATATGGAATACATGGGCCCCGTCCGCTTAAAGGACGTGGAAGAAGCCCAGCAGAAGATCGTTTCCATCATCCGTCACCTGGAAGATACCGGTGAAATCGTTGTTGCCCGTTCCGGGGAGGACGAATTAGTAGTTTAGTAAAAGGATAGTGTCATGGCGAAGGCAGTTTTCAGGCCCGGGGAAGTCACCCTGGTTGACAGTAAGGTGGTTCTTGAACCTCCCGGTCCCCCGGAGGGAATAGAGCCCGTCCCCCTGGACGGCGAACTTGAAGAAATTGAAGAAGCCGGCGGGGCCGAGGAATATACGGGGCCCACCGCGGACGAGCTGCGCCGGGAAGCGGAGGCCTTTAAACAGCAGTGGGAACAGGAACGGGAAGCGTTGATCCGTTCCGCCAAGGTGGAAGCCGATACTATTATAAAAAACGCCGAACAGGTGGCTTTTCAGGAAGTAAAGCGGAAGACCGATCAGGCCCAGTCCCAGAAACGGGAAGCCGGGGACGAGGCGGACAAAATTGTCGCCGATGCCCGGGACAAAGCCAGGCAGATAGAAAACGATTCCCTGGCGGCCTTTGAAAACGAGCGGAAAGAAGCGGAAGAAAGGGGCCGGCTGGCGGGCCGGGAAGCGGGCTTTACCGAAGGCAGGGACGAAGTGGTCCGGCTGGTGGAACGGACCCGGACTATCCTTGAGCGGGCCCAGGATAAACGGGCGGAGATCCTCGCGGATACGGAACAGCAGATCATCGACCTGGTGCTGCTTATCTCCCGGAAGGTCATCAAGATTATTTCGGAAAACCAGCGGAACGTGGTGATCTCCAACGTGGTCCAGGCCCTGCGCAAGGTCAAGGGCCGGGGGAACATCATCATCAAGGTGAACATGCTGGACATAAAACTGACCACGGAACATAAAAAAGAATTTATCGAGCTGGTGGAAGGGGCAAAGTCGATACAGATTATCGAGGATTCCACGGTTGATCCCGGCGGCTGTGTGATCGAGACCGACTTCGGCGAAATCGACGCCCGTATTTCCAGCCAGCTGGCGGAACTGGAGCAGAAGATCCTGGAAATTGCTCCCATCAAGAGCAGGGCAAAAACCGGCTCCATGGAAGGGATCTAGCATGACGGCCCTTCCTTCAATCATAGACAAATATCTGGAAACCACGGAACAGGTGGACCCCATAAAATGCGTGGGGCATGTCATAAAAGTCCAGGGCCTTTTAATAGAAAGCTCCGGTCCCCAGGCGGTTATCGGTGAACTGTGCCGCATTGAAATCCCCAGGGGAAAGGGCGTTGTCCAGGCGGAAGTAGTGGGCCTCCGGGAAGAGGTGGTGCAGCTTATGCCCTACGGCGATACCGCTGGCATAGAGGTGGGCAGCCGGGTGATCGCCTCCGGCCGCCGCCTTGAAGTGCCGGTATCAAAAAAACTCCTGGGCCGGGTGCTGGACTGTATGGGCCGTCCCCTGGACGGCAGGGGAGAAATTGCCTCCCGGGTCCGGTATCCCGCGGCGGCCCCTCCTCCGGATCCCCTCAAGCGGAAGCGGATAACCCGGCGTATCGCCACCGGGGTCAGGGCCATCGACGGCCTTCTGGCGGTGGGCAGGGGCCAGCGGGTAGGCATTTTTGCCGGTTCCGGGGTGGGCAAGTCCACCCTGCTGGGGATGATAGCCCGGAATACCAATGCCGACGTAAACGTGGTTGCCCTGGTAGGGGAGCGGGGCCGGGAGGTAAACGATTTTATCGCCAACGATCTGGGGCCGGAAGGGCTGGCCAGATCGGTACTGGTGGTGGCTACCAGCGACGAATCCCCCATGGCCCGGCTCCGGGGGGCCTATACCGCCACCGCGGTGGCGGAGTACTTTCGGGATCAGGGGCTGGACGTGATGCTGCTCTTTGACGCGGTAACCCGCTTTGCCCGGGCCCAGCGTGAAATCGGCCTTGCCATGGGCGAACCCCCCGCTACCCGGGGCTATACGCCCAGCATGTTCGATTCCATGCCCAAGCTGCTGGAGCGGAGCGGCGCCTCCGACAAGGGTACCATTACGGGGTTTTATACGATCCTGGTGGACGGGGACGATATGGATGAGCCGGTGTCCGACACGGTCCGGGGAATTTTGGACGGCCACATCGTCCTTTCCCGGCGACTCGCGGAAGCCTACCATTATCCGGCGGTGGACGTGCTGGGAAGCATTTCCCGAAAGGCCCAGGCGGTATCGGGCCCCGTTACCCAAAAGGCGGCGGGGTATATCCGGCGGCTTATTGCGGTGTACAACGAAGCGGAGGATCTTATTAACGTGGGGGCCTACCATCAGGGAACCAATCCTGCGATTGACGAGGCTATCGCCAGGAAGAAGGCTATAGACGATTTCCTGGTCCAGGGGGTGGACGAAAAATCTTCGGTGGTGGAGACCCTGCAGGTGATGGGAGAAATCGCGGGGGTGGAAATCCCCGTGGAAGAAATGCAGGTCCATCAAAAGGGAACCTTTGTCCTGCCCGATGATTCCTACCGGGACGCTGCGGACGACGAACGCCCCGATACGCGGGAGGAAGCGGCGGAACAGGCCGTTGACGCCGGGCAGTCCGCCGGGGACAGCGGCGCGGAGGGCGTTCCTTGAAGCGCTTTGCCTTTAAACTGGAAAAAATCCTGACGCTGAGGCTGAACAGGGAACGGGAAACGGAAGTAGAGCTGGGCAGGGCCGTCGGAGCCCTTTCCGCTCTGGAGAACCGGATAAAAAGGGTGGCGGAAGAAAAGGTTCTGGCCGCGGGAAACCGGTTTGACAAAACCCACGGCGCCGGGGATATCCGCAGTTATGAAAACTATATCCTGCGGCTGGATAAAACCAGGGACGCCCTGCTTACCGCCGCCGCGAAGGCGGAACTGGAAGTGGAAAAAGCCCGGGGCGTCTACCTTGAAGCTTCCAGGGACCGCAAGATTATTGATAGGCTCAAAGAGCGCCGGGAAAGGGAATACCGGGCGTTTACGCAGCGTGAGGAAATCAAAGTTATCGACGACATCGCCGGCGGTTCCGCCGCAAGGAAACGCATCGCCGGCCTTTAAGGAAGTACGGGGTCTTCTTGTAAAAATCTGACTGAAAAGAACTATTGACAAAAATTTGCTGTGGTAGTAAAATAGCTTTACTTTGATTTAAGGGGGTATGTTGTGTCGCTAATTCCTTATGCTGCAAAGAGTTATTTTACCCCCCCCCCCCCCCCCCATCGGAATACTAGGAATTATCCTTCCCTTCGCGGACTTTTCGCGGAGGCCTGCCGTAACTGCTTGTTCCGTTCCCGGGCCCGTTGTTCCGTATCCGCCGTTGAAAAATAGGCCGGTGTAGGAGCGGACGATGGATTGGGATTTAACGGTATCGTCCAGGCATAAACTGCTTGATTTTAACCTGCGGGAGCTTATCCGCTACCGCGACCTTATCCTTATGTTCTTTGTACGGGATTTTGGCATCGTCTACAAACAGACCGTGTTGGGTCCCCTGTGGTATGTCATCAGCCCCCTCTGTTCCACCCTGGTGTACGCCTTCGCCTTCGGCAATATCGCCGGGATCGGAACGGACGGCATCCCGGTCCTGCTGTTCTACTACGGCGGCACCATGCTCTGGTCCTATTTTTCAAACAGCCTGAACAGCGCGGCGAATATTTTCCTTGCCAATGCCGGCGTATTCGGCAAAGTGTATTTCCCCCGGCTTTCCGTTCCCATCGCTACCACCTTCGGGGCGATGTTCAAGATGTTCATCCAGTTCGCCATGCTCATGGTTTTTTTCGCGTATTACGTTGTCTCCGGCAGCCCCGTCCGCCCCACCGTATACGCCCTGCTTTTTCCCCTGATGATACTCTGGCTCGGCGCGCTGGGTACGGGAATCGGCATGATATTCTCCGCCCTGACCACCAAGTACCGGGATCTTAACCATGTGCTGGGCCTGGGATTAAGCCTCGCCATGTACGTTACCCCGGTTATCTATCCCCTGTCCCAGGTGCCGGAACGGTTCTATTTCTTTTTTTATATCAATCCGGTCAGCGCCCCCATGGAACTGTTCAGGATCTGGTTTTACGGAACCGGCCGGGTGCCGCCGGCGATGACGGTGAGCAGCCTGGCCGTCACCGCGGCGGTCCTGTTTTTCGGCCTGGTACTTTTTACCAACAATCAACGCACGTTTATGGACGTCATATAATGGCCCTGGCGATAAAGATAGAACACCTTTCCAAGTATTACAAACTGGGGGTGATCAACAACGGCAGACTGTGGAAGGACCTGCAAAGTTACTTCGCCCGGCTTTTAAAAAAGGAAGACCCGAACCTTAAAATCGGGGAACAGGCGGTATATGACAAGGACGGATTCTGGGCGCTGGGAGATATTAATCTTGAGGTTGGGCAGGGGGACCGGCTGGGCATTATGGGGCATAACGGGGCGGGGAAATCGACGCTGCTTAAAATCCTCAGCAGGATCACCGCCCCCACAAAAGGATGTTTCCACGTTAAGGGCAGGATTGCCAGCCTTCTGGAAGTGGGAACCGGTTTTCACGGAGAGCTGACCGGCCGGGAGAACATCTATATGAACGGCGCCATTCTGGGGATGAAACGGCGGGAAGTAAACCGCAAGCTTGAGGAGATAATAGATTTCAGCGAAGTGGGGCCGCATATCGACACGCCGGTCAAGCGGTATTCTTCCGGCATGTACATACGCCTGGGTTTTGCCATCGCCGCCCACCTGGAAAGTGAAATTATGATAGCCGACGAGGTGCTGGCGGTGGGGGATTTAAAGTTCCAGCAGAAGGCCATCGGCAAGATGAGCGACCTGAGCGCCAGCCAGGGCCGGACTGTGCTGTTTGTAAGCCACAATATCGGGGCCGTGGCAAACCTGTGTAACCGGGGACTTATCCTGGAACACGGGAGAATACTGCTGGACCAGTGCCCGGTGGAAGATGCCGTGGGCAG
>JAISBN010000054.1 GCA_031266175.1 Treponema sp.
ACGGCTCAAGCCTCAGTAAACAAGTATTTGTTGGATACTTGCCGGTTTTGGTTGTTCGCCGCTACCTTTGCCGCCTGGATTTTCCTGTCGTAATGAATGAATACTCATTCATCCAAAGCCGTAGTCCGGTTATTCACCAGTATTCACCCCGGCTTTGTTCTTCCAGTTTCCACCCTTCCTGCAATCTGAGACCTTACGTATAAGTCAGCCTCCTTTCGGAGTACCCCACATCTTGAAGGGCTATGCGTCCCATTACAGGGCGCCCCGTACCTCCCGTGATGTTCTCCCTGTATGGTCCGCAGCTTCTCTACCAGTTCCGCATCCGCCTGCTCCCGCCGGTCAGACACCCCCCTGTTTTTCCCACCGGTAATAGGTGCTCCGGCTTACTCCGCATAGCCCGGTCATCTTTGTAACGTTATATCGGTCTTTGTTTTCCATGATGAACCGGTACGCCGTTATCGGAGGGGCGCTTTCGCAAAGATGACGCGAACTAACGTTCGGCCGCTTTTTTTAATATTTCGTTCACCTCCTCCAGTTCGGCCACCCGCTTCCTCAGCTGGACCAATTCTTCATCCCGCGGATTCCCGTTCCCCGGAAATACCTTGACTTTCCCCTCCTGCGACTCACGCAGCTCTGACTGCCACCGCGCCAGCATACCCGCGTTTATCCCTAACTCCCGGGCCGCCTGCCCAACGGTCCTGTCCGCTCGACCTGCCATAGCCACCGCTGCCTCTTTGTAGTCTTTCGTGTACTTTCGTCTTTTTACTGCCATAATTCCTCTCCTTAACGAGTTTCTTTATGGCTTAACTTTTTGTCTACCCGGTGGGGCAAGTCCAAGCTATCGTTGGGTGCGCGGTGATAACAACACACCGGTAATACCGGGGAGAAGGAACCGGAAAGAAGCGATCGTTTATGACCAGGAGAAATATAAGAAACGGGGTCTTATAGAACGGATATTCGGGAAGCTGAAAGAGAATCGACGGCTGGCAGTTCGGTATGAGAAATCGGACATAAACTTTTTAGGCTTTATAGTTATTGCGTTCCTTAAAATCCTCCTTTGCTAACAGAAACTAATAGTGTACCGGAAATAACACTGATGACCACTTGTTTATAATTCATTTATGCTCCCGCTGGAATACTACCATATTCTTCATTTTCGGTAAATTTTTAAGAGCTACCGGGTACTACGTTTTCTCATCAAATTTCTCCCTAAATTAGATAACGTAAAGCTCCGACAGCCAGAAAAGTACCGAAGGGTATGCTGTACCCATATGTGTGTTTTATTTATACACCCAAAACAGGGATTGTCTACAAATGTAGACAGAAATTGAGGAATATTGAGGAGTTCTTCTTTTTTACAAATTTAATTCCTTGCAATGTAAGGACTTACGTACGGGCGGCAAAGCCGGGAAACTTGGTACGGGGTTTGCTATATATTAGTACGAGGTAGCTCCGGCGATGGAAAATATGTCCCTGCAAATTTATTTTTCCCAAATCAAAGCCTTTCCGCTTTTGAGTTTTGAAGAAGAACTGGAACTGGCCAAACGGATACAGCAGGGAGAAAGAGCGTGCTGGCAAAAACTGGTGGAATCAAATCTCCGGTTGGTGGTTAAAATTGCCCGGGCCTACATGATCCCGGACATACCGCTGATGGATCTTATCCAGGAGGGCAATCTGGGGCTTATCCATGCGGTGGAACGGTACGATCCGGTCAGATGCGTACGGTTTTCTACCTATGCAAACTGGTGGATCAAACAGAGCATTGTCCGTTTTCTGGTTAATAAGCGGCGCATCATCCGGCTGCCCTGCCGCAAAGAGGAAATTTTACAGAAGGTGCAAAAATCTTACCATGCCCTTACCCAGCAGCTTGCCCGGAAACCCACTGCCGGGGAAATTGCCGGGGAAATCGGCGTTACCCAAAAAGATGTCAATTCCGTACTTCCCATGACCAACATCCTGTCGCTGGACGGGGATGCCGGCGAGACCGGCACGGCGGGGATCCTGGAATTCTATGAAGATTATACCTACAACCCCGAGCGGGCGCTTCTGCGCAAGGATTCGCAGGCCGCCGTAAGGAAACTCCTGGGCAGCCTGAAGGAACGGGAAAAAAACATTCTGATGTACCGGTACCAGTTTAAGGGAAACAAGCGGTACACCCTCAAGAAGATAAGCGCCAAAATGGGCATTTCCCCCGAAACGGTCCGCCAGATTGAGCTAAGGGCGATCAAAAAGCTCAGGAACAACCCCGAAGCGGATTTTTACCTGGCCTGAACCGGGGATCAGCAGTATACGCCGGATTTGGAAGCGTTTCGGCGGAATTCCGAATCCGCCGGGGATGATCCCGAATTCACGCCGGAACCCGCAGATTTTCCTCTTTACCAGGGGGATATTTCCCGATTATCTTAATAACAGGTGAAAACAAAACAAAAACCGGTAAAGAACCCGGTTCCGGAGCGGAAGAGCCGGAAAAAGCTGCGCTTTGAAGACGGTGTCAGGGCGGCTCTGATTGCGGGGGTGGTGATCTGCGCCGCGGTCCTGGGCGTCGGGGGATTCTTTGCGGTCCGCTCGGCGCTGTTTGGGGGGGATGCGGGACAGGGTCCCGGACTTTCCCCGGCAGCGGGGGAACGGGACAGTCCCCCGGATCCCGGCCCGGTCCAGCCGGATCCGGTTCAGCCGCCGGTAACGGGAACGGATCTGCTGCCCGAACTGGACGAGGCTATCCGCGGTCTGGAAGCAGGCGCGGGCGGAACAGCCTCCGGGGCTGTTCCGCCGGGTACCGCCCCGGTACAGCCGCCCCGGCCCCCAAACCGGAGGGGTATTCTGGCGCTGGTCATTGACGACGCAGGCAATAACCTCCGGGAACTGGATCCTTTTCTTGCCTTTCCCGGCCCCCTGACTATCGCGGTGCTGCCGGGGCTTCCCAATTCGGTAGAGGCCGCCCGGCGGATAAGGAACGCGGGGAAAGAACTCTTTCTCCATCAGCCCATGGAGCCCCTGAACGGCCAGGATCCCGGACCGGGGGCGATCAAAACCGGTATGAGCCCCGGGGAAGTTAAGGAAATTCTGGTAAAAAACCTCAATGAAGTTGGGCCGGTTATGGGCTTTAATAACCATGAAGGATCCAGGGCCACCATGGATCCGCTGATTATGAAGCCCCTGCTGGAGGTAAGCCGAGACAGTAATCTGTGCTTCCTTGATTCCAGAACCATCGCCGATACAGCGGGTCCCCGGACGGCCCGGGAACTGGGAATTGCCATTGCCCAGCGGGATTTTTTCCTTGATAACGAACAGGACCGGGAATCGATCCTTGCCGTCATCGAAGCCGCCCGCAAAAGGGCGGAACAAAACGGATCGGCGGTGCTGATAGGCCATACCTGGTCGCCCCGGCTGGCGGCTGTCCTTACGGAAGCCTATCCCCGGCTGCTTAAAGAGGGCTATACCTTTACCACCATTTCGGGGCTTCTCTTTTTGGGGAAATAAAAAGGGTGAGCCCCTCTCAAAGTCCGGACAGCGTTACGTGAAAGTACTTGGGATCGAAACTTCCTGTGACGAATGCGCCGCGGCGGTGGTGGATAACGGGGTAATCCTTTCCAGCGTGGTGGCTACCCAAATCCCCTTTCACAGATCCTATCAGGGAGTGGTGCCAGAGATTGCCAGCCGTATGCATACGGAGTGGATCTACGGGGTGGTACAGGAAGCCCTGAGCCGGGCGGGACTGGATCCCGCCGGGGTAGAGGGCGTTGCCGCCACCGCCCATCCGGGGCTGCTTGGCTCCCTCCTGGTGGGCCTTCATTTTGCCAAAGCCTTTGCCTGGGCCAGAAATCTTCCCCTGATAGCGGTGGATCACCTGCTGGCCCACCTCTACGCTTCCCGGCTTGTCCCGTACAACCAGGCCGAGGTCTCCGCCGAAGTCCCGGCGTATCCCTTTCTGGGCCTCCTGGTATCCGGGGGGCACAGCGTTATCTGCCGGGCCGATAACTTTGACGCCCTGACGGTTCTGGGAACCACCATAGACGATGCCGCGGGAGAAGCCTTCGACAAGGTCGCCAAATACTACGGCTTCGGGTATCCCGGCGGAGCGGCTATCAACAAACTTGCCCGGAACGGCGATCCGGAGGCCTTCAAATTCCCCATGCCCAATCTGTACAAGACGGACAAATCCGGCAGGGATCACCGGTATGATGTTTCCTATTCGGGGCTCAAGACCGCGGTGGTGAACCAGCTGGAGCAGTTCAGGGTGAAGCCCCGTTCCGGCGGTTCCGCCGGTCCGCCGGGAACGGAGGAGGCCGCGGATATTGCCGCGTCCTTCCAGAAAACCGCGGTGGAGATTTTACTGCGGGCGCTGCTGCGGGCTGTGGAAGATATGGGGCTGCGGACGGTGGTGGCCGGCGGAGGGGTGGCGGCCAATTCCTGCTTACGCGCCCGCCTGGCGGAACATGCCGGACTGCGGGCGATCTTTCCGCCCCTGGAACTCTGCGGCGACAACGGCGCCATGGTAGCGGGCCTGGGGGAACAGTACCTGCTGCGGGGAGACCGGTCCCCGCTGAATGTAAGCGCGTCCGCCAGGGTCAAAGCCTTTAAGCGGACATATCCCTAAAAAGCCGGGATTATTTCCCGCAGCCTCCATGATGTCACCCGTTGCGTTTTTCCAGTATCTGGTTGCCGCTGTCCACATATACGGTGGAATTGGGGGCTACCGCCCTGGTGATCCACACATTGCCTCCGATAACCGAACCCCGGCCTATGACCGTATCGCCCAGGATTGTCGCCCCCGAATAAATTGTAACGTCCTCTTCTATGGTGGGATGCCGTTTTTTGCCCGCCAGTTCTTTCTTGACCGAAAGGGCTCCCAGGGTTACCCCCTGGTAGAGTTTAACGTTTTTTCCGATGACGGTGGTTTCCCCTATCACCACCCCGGTGCCATGATCAATAAAAAAGGATTCGCCGATTTCCGCGCCGGGGTGTATGTCGATGCCCGTTCTGTGATGGATAATTTCGCTCATCATCCGGGGAATCAGGGGCACTTCCCTGATCCAGAAAAAGTGGGCCAGCCGGTGAACGGTGATTGCCTCCAGTCCCGGATAGGAAAGGATCACTTCTTCCAGGCTTTTTGCCGCCGGGTCTCCTCCGAGGGCGGCGCGGATATCCAGATCCAGGGTTTTCCGTATCGCGGGGAGCTCCTCAAAAAAATCCGCCACCAAAAGCTCCGCCGCGGCGTGGCAGCCCCGGAAGAGCGGTTCATCCGCCCCGCAGGCCGCCTGACCCGCGAAAGCATGGTCCGGCCGGGTGCTTTCCCTAAAGCCGAAGGCCACGCTTTTTTCCACCTCCCGTTCCAGATTCCGCGCCGTCCGGTTAACCCGTTCGGCGGTAATCAGAGCCAGGTTGTCGTGATCCAGCGCTTCCATTTCGCCAAAGCCCGGCAGTACCAGTTCGGTCAGCTCCCGGAGTATTCCTTCTATGCTTTTTTTTGAAGGAAGATTGGCTTCTCCCGCGGGATTCACCAGGCCGTATCTGCTGTAAGACTCCATCAGGGCGTCGATGCTTTTACCCAGGTTTGGCATAGGGCCTCCTAAAAGTAGCTGTCGCTTTGAATGCCGCAGCTTTCGGAACGGCGGCGGGACAGGGCGGCCCTGAAACCGGCGCCGAAAAAAGTTTCCAGTTCGGTAACGCTCCGGTGGACCGCCTCTTCTCCCAGCCGCAGGAGTTCCCGCTTGCGGGAAAAATCAAAGGCCGATGTTTTATCCGCCGCGTGGAGCACCAGATTCGGCGGGGCCGCGGTTTCTTCGCTCCGTTCATCGGTTTCCGATACGTGGACCATCGCCTCGAAACAGCGCATCACCACGAAGATACTGGTTTTAAAGGAATCGGCGGGAACGTTCCGCCAGCGCCGGGTATCCACCGCCAGCATGTTTTTGATCCCCAGTTTCCGGCCCACTTCCCGGGCGGATTTGACCGGCAGGTTATCAGCCACGCCGCCGTCCACCAGGCACAGGTCACCGTCTATCAGGGGCTCGAAAAAGAACGGGAAAGACATGGACGCCCTGACTGCCCTAGCCAGGGATCCGGAACGGAAGATCACTTCCCTGCCGGCGCTTAAATCCACGGCGTTACATAAAAACGGAATCCCGCAGTCCTCGATCTTCTTGAGGCCCGTCAATTTTTCCAGGAGCCGCAATACCCTGGTTCCCGAATCAATGCCGGGCCTGGTGGCGACGTTCCCGATGATCTGCCCGGTCTGAAAAATTTTGCCCAGGGGGCCGTCCATCCTGAATACGGGACTTTCCATAAAATCACCGATGTCCAGTTCGTCCAGCACGTAGCGCTTAATCGCCTGGGCTTTCATCCCCGAAGCGTAGAGCCCCCCCACGATGGCCCCCATGGAAGTCCCCGCAATCAGCGAGGGCGGCGGATAGCCCGCCTCTTCCATCGCGCAGAGAACCCCCACATGGACCAGCCCCCGGGCCCCGCCGCCGGAGAGGACCAGGGAATACTTCAGATTCCGGTTAATCTTCATCAGGTCTAAGTATAATCGATTGGCCGCCGCGAGTTAATATGCCGCTGGAACCATTAAGCAATTCAGAATTCAAAAATAACCACGGACCCGGACCAGCACGGACAAAATCCGCCATGGATGGTGATTCCTGCTTTAGGCGGCAAGGACGCCGCTGTATCCACTGCCTGTCCGCCCAAAGGTGGACAGGGTGTAGTTTGCGCAGCAAACTACAAGCCCAAAAATCACCAGGGACGTATTGCGCCAAAATAAAATCTAAGTGAAAAAAGTGTGCGCCACAATTGAAAAATCTAGCCGAACCGCTCAAGCGGTTTCTCCGGTGATACCCCTTTGTGCGGCTAATTTCAAGAGCTTCTCCCGCGCTTCGTCCATCTCCCGCTTGAGAGTCACCGGGTTGAACAGCAATGCCCGCCGCCGCAATTCCGCCTTATCCGCTTCCGCCACCTCCGGCGATTCAAGCAGCCTTTGGCAGGGCGTCTGGGGAACCTTCTCGTA
>JAISBN010000092.1 GCA_031266175.1 Treponema sp.
TATCCTATTGAACGCTCTAATACTCCTTGAACCGTTATTGTTTTACGCATATAAAAGATATATAAAAAACAGAATACCGCAAAACAAAAGGTAATATAAAATAATGGGCGTTTCAGGCCCAAAAAAGGTTTACAAAACTTTCCCAAACCAAAATCCCTCGAATGTCAGAAACCATTTACACGACCTCCAACTGTTATTTTTCCAGGCCCAAGTGTACGTATATCTTTTGACAAACCAACCACGCAATCCTGCGGTTATTTCAGCACCAGTACGTACCGGTTCTTGCCTGTCACAGTATGGCATAGCTTTCCCTGAGTCCGTCCCGAAGCCATATCCGTCTTTCCTCTGGGCATAGTATAAGGAGAAGCGCCTTTTTTGTAAACTCCCCGCAATGCCACAAAAAAAATCTTACCCAAATAGACTTTTTCGAAGCTATGATAAAACCATGCGGTTGTCCGGTATAATGCAGGTGTCCGGAAAAGAACAGCTGCGGTTGCAGTAAAGCCTGGGACAGTAATGACCCCGTTTCTTCGAATAACAACCGGCAGGGTAGCTGCTTACGCAGCAATCAGAAAGCATTTGCTTATTGGGGAACGGCCGTTTTATCGGGATTGATTTGCACACCAACCGGTTTACCTGCTGTTACCGGGAAGAAAAGACGGCGGAAAAAGGATTCTTTTTTTATATTTATCAAGGGATAGATTACATCCATCGAAATGCATTTTTAGGAGATGTTCTTTTTGTTTTTCAATTGTTTGGCATGTTGCAATTGAATATGGCTTATGTAAATATTTTTTATGGTAACTTTCAAAATCACTTTTAATCTCTGAATACAGGCCGGTTTCATTAATCAAATCATCCAGCAGAAAATTTTCCATCGTATCGATCAGTTTTTCAACAAAACCATACCCCCACGACGGGGCCGGTATCATAAGCATATAATCTATATCCAATAGTTTTGGATAGCAAGCATATCGGTGTAACCATATTGGTTTTTGTACATAGCTGTCATCCATGTAAAAATAACAAACAGTAATATATCTGCCAATTATATCGATAACTATTTTTTTTTCACATTGTACATTTTTGTACGAGAAAATTTCATCATGAAATACAAATCCTTTTTTTTGTAAATAACATTTCAAGAAAAAAGAATAACTCTTTTCAATTGCCAGAGTATCTTTATAAGTATAATCATCCCAATCATCCATATGATACTCCTGCACTAATACACGACAGCTGGAATCAATGAGGACCCCGAAGCCTGCGGCTTCTCCGTCACCCCCACGATGGGTTCTTGGCATTATTACCCTGTCACAGTATAGCATAGCTTTCCCCGGGGATATATCTTTTTCCCCGTTTTTCAGTACAATTTCTGCTCTATACCTGCTATTTCGCCAACCTCCCGCCCGGCACTTCCGGCGGGTACGGCTGGTGGCTATGTGCCTACGGCGTGTACTTTGAAACTTTCCGGACGCGTGCTACAATCACGTATGGATATACAATTTTCCCGGTCTGTCCCGGGGGCGCCGGGGTCGTTCAAGTATCTGGGAACGGTTACCGCGTTCTTTGCGGCGATCCTTGTTACCAGCAACGTAGCGTCTTCCGCAAAAATCGTTGACCTGGGGTTTTCCCTTTTCGGCGTCCCCATGGCCTTTGACGGCGGAACCATACTCTTTCCCTTGTCATATGTCTTTGGGGATATCCTGACCGAAGTCTACGGCTTCCGGGCCGGGCGGCGGGTTATCTGGACCGGCTTCGGGTGCCTGGCGCTTTCGGCGCTGATCTTTTTTGCCCTCCGCTCCATGCCCGCCGATCCGGTCTGGGAGTCCTCCGCGGGAAGCGCCGCCTACGACAAAATCCTGGGGGGAATGAGTTCCGGCGGCATTGTGCTGGCAAGCCTGGCGGGTTACCTGGCGGGGGAATTTTCCAATTCCCTTATCCTGTCCCGGATGAAAGTGATTTTTAAGGGCCGCTTCCTCTGGATGCGGACTATCGGCAGTACCCTTGCCGGGGAACTGCTGGACAGTCTGGTTTTTGTCGGTATCGCAACGCTTACGGGAGTATTCAGCCGGGACAGCTTTGCCACTCTGGTGCTGACCAACTATCTGTTTAAATGCGCCCTGGAGGCGATCCTCACCCCGGTTACCTACCTGGCGGTGAACGGCCTGAAAAAGGCCGAGGGGGTGGACATCTACGACGAAGGGATACGGTACCGGCTGGTGTAGCCCCTCACGCAGTGCAAATCCGCGCAAATCCCCTATGACACGATCACTTTGGAGAATCCGCAGGCCAGCGCCAGGGTCCGCAGTTCTTCCATAAATTTCCGGGAGGGAGTGCCCAGACCGCGGTATTCCCGGCGGACGCCAAAAACCCTGAAGGGAATAAGCCGGTAGGCAATGTCGCTTTTGCCTGGCCAGGGAGCGAGAATCTCCGCGGCTTTTTCCACTGTTTCCCGGGCGCCATAGTCGGCCCTGGTAACCAGGGTACGGATTTCCAGCAGTTTTCCCATCCGAGCCAGAGCCGCGGCGCTTTTAAACACCGCCGCATTGTCCCGGCCCGTCAGTTCCCGGTGCCGTTCCGGATCCGCAGCCTTGATGTCCAGCATGACCCCGTCGCAGCAGTCCATCAAATCACGGTGCCGATCAAAGTTCAGCGTGCCGTTGGTCTCGATCAGGCAGCTGAGTTTTTGCCGCCGGATCAGCGGAAAGAGTTCCGTCATAAATTCGGGATACAGGGTACACTCCCCGCCGGAACAGGTTATGCCCCGGATATACCGCCGGTGCTCCATCACATGATCCAGCACGTCCTTGATGCTCATCCGCCTGATTTTGGGGGAGGAATCCTTGCGGCAGGCATTGGTACAGGCCCCGCAGCCGGTACAGTTTTCTTCTATCCACTGCGGGGCCGTACCGGGGGCTTCGAGCTTCAGGGCCCCCGCGGGACAATGGTAGGCGCAGACCCCGCAGCCGTTACAGTTTCCCAGAGTGTCCGGTACGTGACAGTACCGGCAGTGGAAATTGCAGCCCTGAAACATCAGCACGCTCCTTGTGCCCGGACCGTTCACCGCGGAGTAATCAATGATTCTGTTGATCAGTGCAGTCATTTAAGGATATGATAATACCATGGCGTTAAACTGCGGCATAGTGGGGCTTCCCAATGTCGGAAAATCCACAATCTTTTCGGCCCTCAGCTCCGCCCCCGCGGAGGCGGCCAATTATCCTTTCTGTACCATTAACCCCAACGTAGGCATCGTCAACGTCCCCGATGAACGGCTGGAAAAACTGTCGGCGCTTTTTAAGCCGGAGCGGACTATCCCTGCGGCGGTAGAATTTGTAGACATCGCCGGCCTTGTTAAGGGGGCCAGTAGGGGCGAGGGTCTTGGGAACCAGTTTCTTTCCCATATCCGGGAGGTAGGAGTTATCGCCCAGGTGGTCCGGTGTTTCGACGATCCGGACATTATCCATGTAAACAACAAGGTGGATCCCCTGTCGGACATGGAAACGGTTAACATAGAGCTCGCCCTGGCGGATCTGGAAACCCTGGGGAAACGCAGGGACCGGGCGGAACGGACGATCCGGGTCCAGGGGGGGGCGGAAAAAAAGGCCGCCGAAACCCTTCTTGCCGCTTTTTCCAGGATCGGTCCCCTGCTGGAAGAAGGGGGGGCCGCCCGGAACGCCGCCCTGGGGGAGGATGAACGGGCCGCCGTATACGACTGCCATTTTATCACCATGAAACCCCAGCTCTACGTGTGCAACCTGGACGAAGAGGGAATCAAGGCCGTCCTTGCCGGAAAGCCCGGCGCTTCCGCGGACTATGTGGAGGCGGTGAAGAAACAGGCCGCCGCGGAAGGTTCCGAAGCGGTGTGTATCTGCGGAAAATTCGAGGCCGAACTGGCGGTCATAGAAGAAGCGGAAGAAAAAAAAGCGTTTATGGAAGAGCTGGGATTAACGGAACCGGGACTTTCGGCCCTGGTTCACGCGGCCTACCGGCTGCTGGGACTGCGGACCTTCTTTACCGCGGGAGCCGACGAGTGCCGGGCCTGGACCATCCGGGCGGGACAGAAAGCGCCGGAAGCCGCGGGGGTTATTCACACGGACTTTGAACGGGGCTTTATCAAAGCGGAAGTCTACAGCTGCGGCGATATTTTTCGTTACGGGACCGAAGCAAAAATCAAGGAGGCGGGCAAATACCGCATGGAGGGCAAAGACTATACGGTACAGGACGGGGATGTCATGTTCTTCAAATTTAATATATAATGTTTCCCTGGCATAGAAGGAGACGGGAATATGATAGAGCCGTTAAAACTGCAAAAATACTCCCTGTTCGGAGGGCTTCTGGAGGATCAGATAAGCCGGATCATCCCTTATATGGCCGATGAATCCTATGAAGCGGGGAACGATATTATCACCGAAGGTTCCCCCAACGGAAAAATCCGCTTTATCATAAACGGCCGGGTCGCGGTGGTAAAGCACAACGTGATCCTGACGGAATTTGGGGAAGGGGATACCTTCGGGGAAATGGAAGTGCTGGATGTGATGCCCTCGGCGGCGACCATCAAAACCCTGACCGGTACCCGGGTTATTTCCGTTTCCAACAAGGCTTTACGGGAAATCTACAAGGCCGATGTCCACTGTTTTTCCCTGATCATGATGAACCTCGCCAGGGATCTGTCCCGCAGGCTCAGGCGTATGGATGATAAACTGGTGGCCTATTCCGATTCATGAACGGGTATACCGGATTTCGCCGGCGCTTTAATTCAGGTTCGGGATTTCGTCATGCTTAATCGGCGCGCTCTGCAACCTTTTTCCGCAGGGTGTGTCTAAATAATGATTTTTTCTGCCCCAAAGGCCGGGCAGCAAGACCCCCTGTAAAATAAAGGATTACGATATGGAACAATTAGGAGTTGGAGGGCGCAAGCCCTGGGCGGTTTTGGATGAATACCGGGGAACGGTTTTTAATGGCCAGTGGCCCACTCTGCCGGAAATGTTTACTATTATCTGCCGGCGGCACGGGGAAAGACCCTGCCTTACCATCTATGAACCCGACAGGATCAGCCTTACCTACAATGAGTCTCTCGCCAAAGTACAGGCCGTTGCCCGGTGGCTTCACGGCTGGGGCATTAGAAAAGGAGACAGGGTAGCGGTAACGGGGAAAAATTCCCCCGAATGGGCCGTTGCCTACCTGGGGATTCTTTTTGCGGGCGCCACGGTGGTTCCCCTGGATTACCAGCTTAAAAACGAAGAAACGGATCTGCTTATCAGAACCGCCAAAATAAAACTGCTCTTTGTGGACGAAGAAAAATACGAACGCTATGCCGGCGGAGGCGCGGGACTTAAACCGGGCGGAGTTATCTCCCTAAAAAAGGGAAAGGGAACTTTTGTCTATGATCTGGACGGGCCCGGGGCGGCTATAGAAGCTGCGGAAAGCCAGGATCTGGCGGCGATCCTTTTTACCAGCGGTACCATGGGAAAACCCAAGGGGGTTATGTTGACCCACGAAAATCTTGTGGCCGACTGTTACCTGGCCCAGGGAAACCTGGTTGTTCTTCCCACGGATGTGTTTTACGCGCTGCTTCCCATTCATCATGCCTATACCATGCTGGCGGTGTTTATCGAAAGCATTTCCGTAGGCTGCGAAGTGGTCTTTGGCAAGCGGATGATCACCAAGGCCATTTTAAAGGACTTAAAAGAAGCAAAGATCACCATGCTCCTGGCGGTGCCCCTGCTTTTCAACAAGGTTCTGGCATCCATCCTCCGGGGGATCAAGGAAAAGGGCCTGGTGGTGTACGGCCTTATTTCTTTCCTTATGGCTGTTTCCGGTTTTATTAAAAAGGTGTTTAAGGTCAATCCCGGCAAAAAAATGTTCGGCTTTATCCTGAAAAAGGCCAGCCTTACCACCCTGCGGAACGGCATCTGCGGCGGCGGCCCTCTGGCTCCCGGGGTGTTCAGAAAATACAACCAGCTGGGCATCGACTTTGTCCAGGGCTACGGCCTGACCGAAACCAGTCCCATTATCGCTTTAAACCCGGTGGATCATTACAAGGAAACCAGTGTTGGCAAAGTGCTTCCCTGGATGGAGATGAAGATCCTGGACCCGGATGAACGGGGCGTAGGAGAAGTGGCCGTCAAGGGACCCATGGTGATGAAGGGCTACTTTGAAATGCCCGAAGAAACCGCCGAGGTCTTTACCGCCGACGGCTATCTTAAAACCGGGGACCTGGGCTATCTGGATGACGAGAAATACCTTTACCTGACCGGCAGGGCCAAAAACATGATCGTCACCGAGGGGGGCAAGAATGTTTATCCCGAGGAGATCGAAAACGAATTCCAGCTTTTTGAGGAGATCGACCAGATCCTGATCCGGGGCTATACGGAAGGAAAGAAAGGCATGGCCGAACATATCGAGGCTTTGATCTACCCCAGCCCCGACTTTTCCTGGACCGCCGATAAAAGCGCCCCGGACAGGGGAACGGTCAAAGTCCGGATGGACGCCATTATCAGCACGGTAAACCAGCGGCTTCTTCCCTATCAGCGGATAGAACGAACCGTTATCCTGGACGAGCCCATGGAGATGACCACCACAAAGAAGATCAAGCGGGATACGGTATAGAAAGGGAATTTAACCGCAAAGGCGCCAACCCCTTATTCATTCTTCTTTGCGGTTGATACTCAGGGTACTACAGGAAAGTAGCCCGGAATCCTACGCCAAAACGGAAGCCTTCTATGACGGGCAGATCCTCGCCGGTCCATAGCCGCCACATGGGAAACCATGCCCGAATATCAAAACCTAGGGTAATGCCTTCAAAGGCGGGAAAGTCCATACCCCCCCCGATAAAGGGAAATATCCAGCGGCCGCCGCTCCAGAAGTAGCGGGTAATCTCTTTGGAAGCTTCCCCCACGGTATGGCCCGTATAACCGGAATGTTCCGGATCGGTACTGTTGGTGTGCGCTTCATCGGCGTCAATGCCGTAGGCCCTAAAGATAATGCGCAAGTCAAACGACAGTCCCCCGTAGGCCCGGATTGTAAACTTGTCTCCCATGGGCCTGAACCGGAAAACCGGCTGAAATCCCCACACCGTACCGATAACAAAACTGGTACGGAACTCATCATTGGCCGGTACCACCCGCTCCAGGTTGTAGTCATAGTCGTAGGTATTGCCGTAAATATCCAGGGACATTTCCAGGGCGAGCAGATTATTCAGGCTGTAGGACGCGGAGCCCCCCAGGGAAGGAAGTATGGGCATGGGCGCCGACGCAACGCCGTTATCCTCGGGGAAAAACAACACCGAACCCCGAATAGACCAGTCAATGGCACTGAAAAAAGTCTTAAAGCCCTGGGCGCCCAGGGGCAGGACGGCAAACAGAGTCAGCGCCGCGCACAAAAGCCCCCTGCGAAAAACGCGCTTCATCACGAAGGATCCTTTGCAATGGTTTCAATACGGCCAACAAGATCCGCCATATATGCCGCGATATTTTTTACTTCGTCCTTGGGAAGCCTAAAACCGATAGCCCCCGGATGTCCGCCGCCGTTTTTTATTTCGAGCTCCGTCAGGACGGACCGCAGATCCACATGAAGAAACCTGGCGCTGCGCCGCAGGCGGAACTGGATAAAATCGGACAGGGACGGAGCGTCATAGTACACTACCAGTCCCAGTTTGCCGCAGTCTTCCGCCAGGGTATCCGCCGCCGCCTTGGACACGTTAACGATAAGTTCCGTTCCGTAGGTTTTAAACAGCTCCGCGGACTT
The DNA here is from genome assembly GCA_031266175.1 of Treponema sp. Classification (GTDB taxonomy): domain Bacteria; phylum Spirochaetota; class Spirochaetia; order Treponematales; family Breznakiellaceae; genus JAISBN01. Next base: position 7,750 of record JAISBN010000092.1, read on the forward strand.
GGCCCGATCAATGCAGATGTAGTAGATCGATTTACCGGTGTTTTTGAGCCCCATAATTCCTTCAAAGCAATGTTTTTCCTGGACCGAAAAATTCCGGATCACGTCAAAAACCGCTTCCATGGACGAAAGATTTTTGCTGTTCTTTTCGGTCTTCTCCACCAGCAGCTGGTCAAAGATTTCGCTGAATATCCTGTAGTAAAATTTTTCCCGCCGGGTTTTCAGATATTTGCCCATCTGGGAATCACCCACAATACCGGTTAATATGGCAAGGGCCAGATTGCGGGTAAAAAAATCGATGCTTTTAAACCGTTCCTGCTGTTTTGCCAGTTTGAGCAGCAAGTAGCCGATAAGCTCGCAGGTACTGGAAGCCTCGGCGATCAAACTATAGGCCTGGTCCCCCGCATACTCGGAATCCGCGGCCAGGTGGTGATCGATCTCTATCTTTCTGACATTCTTGTCCCGCAGCAGCGCGGTAATTTCTTCGTTCATGGCAATCATGCCGGGCTTGGGAGTATCCAGCACAACCACCGCGGAAAAAGAAGCGGCCCCGGAAAGCCCGCCGTATTCTATCGAAATACCGTTGTATTTGCAGATTGCCAGGAGATAGCTGAACTGGGCCATAACCGAACCGGCAAGATAAATGGTTATCTCCTTGTGAAATTTTCTTAAGAGCAGGGCAAAGGCTACCAGGGATGCAATACAGTCCGTATCAGGATCCTTGTGGCCCAGGAGCAGGAAGGAATCCTGTTCAACAATAACATCCCTAATCCGGTTAACGACACGGTTCTTTTCGGCAATCGTTGCTATCTCAGTCTTATTTTGTTCTTCCATACATATAACCTCTTTCCATCGTAACATGTTTACCAATTGATTTCCAGCAGGAGAAACCCCGCGGCCCCCACTGTCCAGTTTTCCTGCTCCTCCCAGGAAGCAACAAGTACATTCCCCGCCGCGGCAATATGGGTATACCTGAAATCCGGTCCCCCGGCGGGCAGCGGCGGCAGGGTAAAATGGCCGTCCTCCACTCCGGTACCGCCGGCGCTGCCGCCGCCGGACCGGCAGAACACTCCCTTCCCGCTGGGGAACAGTACCAGGGCCAGCTCCCCCCCGGCGGAACGGTAATAGGCTGAAAGTTCCGGTCCTTCATCCGGGGCCGGAACGGAACTGCGAAAAACCCGGCCCGAGGGAAAACCGGGGGAAACCGCCGTGACGGTGCAGGGCCTGCCCGCCAACCGTTCCGCCTCCTCCATGGCCAGGGCCAGGAGCGGCGGCGCCAGCTCCGGCCCCTGGGGGGCCGCGGCATCCAAAAAAACCGCCTCGCCGACGCTTTCCCCCGGGACTGCCGGATCCAGGGTACGGTAACAGGCCGGTCCTGCCCCGGAACGGGATTCCCGAAAATACCAATACTCCCCGCGGTGAAAAAAAGCGGCGGTTTCCCAGCCTTCCCCGGGAGGGAAGGGATCAAGGACAGGCAGCCGCAGAGCTTCCACCATTCCGGTTCCGGCGGAAGCCGGCCCGGAACCGGTGGTCCACAGCGCGGGGGCGGGCGCGGATCTGCCGGAGGAAAAAAAATCCCCCCGCAGCAGGACCGCGGGCCTTTGTCCGTACCGGAACAAAGCCGCCGCGGGGTAGTTTTCCCAGACCGGCCCGCCGGGATAATAGTACAGCGCCGTCTCCCCTTCCCGGTTTTCAAAACCCAGGATGCCCCAGCGGTTTACCCCCGCAAAGAGCCCGGCGTTCCCGGTGTTTTCCGCCGGATTTTCCTCCGGTTCCGCGGGTATAAAACCGGCAATAAACCGCGCCCGGCTCCAGGGCACAAAGGGCTCAAGGGAAGCTTCACCGGGGGAAGGTATCAACCGGGGCCCGCCGGAACCCAGCTCAAACCAGAAGGGCATTCCGGCAGCAACCACCAGCGAGGGTTGAAACGGCGCGGAGCTTTCCGTTTCCCCGGGGGGCTTTTCAGGGCCGCAGGAACAGCAGAGGACCGCAAGCCCCAAAAAAACCAGCCGCCGGTACATGGGTATTAGTGTACCGGGCCGGCGGGCATTAGTTAATCCCCCGCATTGCGCCACAATTTTTCTAAGTGAAAAGGGGTGTGTGCGCCATAATAAAAATCTAGCCCAAATTAAACTGGTTCTACCTAGCATCAAGGGAGACCACATGGGGTTAGACATGA
>JAISBN010000096.1 GCA_031266175.1 Treponema sp.
TCATGTCTAACCCCATGTGGTCTCCCTTGATGCTAGGTAGAACCAGTTTAATTTGGGCTAGATTTTTATTATGGCGCACACACCCCTTTTCACTTAGAAAAATTGTGGCGCAATGCGCCGTTGATTTATTGTACCCCTTCAAGATACAATAAAACCGCCTCGCTGCCAGGAACCATGCGAGAGATCGCCGCCTAACCCCGCCAGGTCCGGAAGGAAGCAGCGGTCGGCGGTTGGTTTTTGCGCCGTGGCCCTCCTGGCGCGGGGTATTTTATATCTTGCAATTTTACCGGTAAAGGCCGATACTGTAGCCATGGATGCGGGGGAAGTGCTTTTTATCGTAAGCCGGCTTACGACCGGGGCGCTGGCGGCATTTTTCGCCATCATGCTCTGGTCCAAAACCCGGGACGCGGCATGGATGCTCATGGTTATCGGGACCATTGCCGCCTATGTGGAAACGGTATATTCTATCCTGGATATGTTTGGCATTACCGGAACCCAGCTTTCCATTGGTTCGGTTCCCGTGGTAGCTATCCTGCTTCCCAATCTGCGGACCGGCTTTTTTATTGCCGCCTTTGTGATCATGGTGGTCCGCAAGCTGCGCCACCGTTAGCGGCAGTGGCCGCGGCTGGGCCGTATGCGGCGGCCTACTGGGCGCGGCGACCCGGCGGCTTACCGCCTGCCGGGTACGGGTCTTGACAGGCTTTTTCTTTTTGGAACACAATAAGGTTCCTGCTCATTTTAGTTTGGGTCTTTCAAAAAGCCCGGGCTTTTGAATTTTTTTTAGAAGGTTATAGAGATGGATACGGTATTTGTTAAACCCGCCAAGGTCGAACGAAAATGGTTTGTTATCGACGCCGAGGGCAAGGTTCTGGGCCGGGTAGCCGCCAGAGCGGCCTCCATTGTACGCGGCAAGGAAAAGACTATCTTTGTCCCCCACCAGGAAATAGGCGATTTTGTGGTGATTATCAACGCCGGCAAGGCCGTTGTTACGGGCCGTAAAACGGTACAGAAACTGTATTACCGCCATTCCGGTTATGTGGGAGGGCTTAAAACGGTTAATTATGAAAAATTATCCGCCAAACACCCCGCGTCCCCCATGGAACTGGCGGTTAAAGGGATGCTGCCCAAAGGCCCCCTGGGACGGAAGCTTTTAAAGAACGTCAAGGTGTACGCGGGGCCCCGGCATCCCCATGCGGCCCAGAATCCCCAGGTTATTAATCTGTAAGAGGTACAGCGTGATAAAGAATCTTGGAATCGGTACTGGCAGAAGAAAAACTTCTGTTGCCAGAGTGTATGTCCGGGACGGATCGGGTAAAATTACCGTTAACAGCAGGGAACTGGTCCAGTATTTTCCCCAGGGCGAGCATGCCATCATGGTCCGTCAGCCCCTGATGGTCACCGCCAGCGAAAACAAGTTTGACGTGCTGATCAATGTTTACGGCGGCGGCTCCAACGGTCAGGCCGGCGCCTGCCGTCATGGCCTGGCCCGGGCCCTCTGTCAAATAGATCAGGGTAATGTGGTCTCCCTGCGGAGTAACGGGTTCCTTACCCGGGATCCCCGGATGGTGGAACGGAAAAAATACGGCCGGCGCGGCGCCCGGCGGCGCTTCCAGTTCAGCAAGCGCTAACCGGCTTTTTCGCTAACCGGGCTTTTTTATGGAAGGTTCTGCGGCGGCAGGTTCTTCCTCCCTCGGCGCCGGGCCTCTTCCTGCCCGGGCGGATCTTTCCGAAAGCGGTGTTCCGCAACGATCCGTGGTAACGGCGGTTGAGGGCGGTCCCTCCCCGGGAACCCGCCGGGTGCGGCTGGACAACGGCTCGCTGTTTGTTATTAGTACTGCCTATCTGCCCCCCGGCAACGGGGGGGCTTTTTTGTGTCCCGGCGCGGCCCTGGACCCGGAAGCGGCCGCCGCCCTCCGCCACGCGGCGGACTGCCTCGAGGCGGAGGCTGCGGCCCTGCGCCTGATTGCCCGGGCGGAACAATGTTCCACCGGGCTTTCCCGTAAACTGGAACGGCGGAAATATCCCTCCCAGGCCGTCCGGGCCGTTCTTCTCCGGCTTCTGGAACTGGATTTGATAGACGACTGGCGCTATGCCAAACTCTGGCTAAAATCCAGGGTGGCCCGGGGAAAAAAAGGTCCCAGAACCCTGGAAATGGCCCTCCGGGCCAAGGGCATAGACCGGAAAACCGCCGCTTCTGCCCTTAAAACGGCCCTGGCCGGGGACGGGGAGGCAAAACTCCTGGAACGCTGCGCAAAAAAAGCCGTGGAACGGAAACAACAGGACTTTGACGCGGGCCTTCGGTTTTTCCTTAAGCGCGAGGGCTTTTCATCCGCCGCCATAGAGGCGTTCTTCGGGGAAAAGGACCTGTAAAGTTCATCCGGCCCGTGATATACTCAAACCCCAGGAGGTCTGATATGAATGGAGAACCGGTAAACAGGGGTAACGCGGAACTGATAACCCGGGAATACTTGGATTCCCTCCAGGTAGAACTGCGGACCATCGACGCGGTCAAGGCATCCACGGCTATGGAACTTTTCGGAGCTTCCTTTGCCACGCCGGTTATGGTGACCGCCCTTTCGGGACTGGACAAAACCTATCCCAACGGCATGACAGAAACTGCCCGGGGCGCCGCCGCGGCGGGGGCGCTTATGTGGAGCGGTATCGGCAGTGAAGATGAACTGGAAGCCCTGATCGGAACCGGCGTAAAGATCATTAAAATCATCAAGCCCTATGAGGACAGGGATCTGATTTTTAAAAAAATAGCCCACGCCGAAAAGGCCGGTGTCCTGGCGCTCGGGATGGACACGGATTTTGTGTTTGGCAGCAAGCGGCATAAAGGCCTGGCAATGGGGTGTCCGGTAAGCCCCAAAACCCTGGAGGACATTAAAAGTTTTGTCAAAGCGACCGGGCTGCCCTTCATTCTTAAAGGGGTCTTAAGCGAACAGGACGCGGAAAAAGCTCTGGAAGCCGGCGCCGGGGGCATTATGGTATCCCACCATCAGGGCATCCTTGATTACGCGGTGCCGCCGCTGAAAATTCTGCCCCGAATTCTCAAGGTCATCAACAAACGGATACCTGTTTTTGTCGATTGCGGTATTGCCAGGGGCATGGACGCCTTTAAAGCCCTGGCCCTGGGAGCAAAGGCCGCCGGGGTCGGCAAAGCGGTTATGAAGGGGCTTGCCGCGGAAGGGGCGGCGGGGGTTCAAAAGGTTATCGAAGACATAACCGAAGAATTACAGTGGGCCATGAACTTAACCGGTTCTTCCGATCCCGGTCATATCGACCCGGCGGTGATCTGGCAATGAAGGTGTGATGGCGGAGGATATGCCGGGAACTAAAGCGAAAGCGCCCGCGGAACCGCCGGCCGCTTTCTTCGCCCGGGTCCGCGGCAGGGTCCAGGGCGTGGGTTTCCGCTATTCCGCGATCCGTGAGGCCCACCGGCTGGGGATACGGGGCTGGGTGCGAAACACCGCCGGCGGGGATGTGGAAGTCTGGGCGGAAGGCGGCAAAGAGCGGCTCGCGGCTTTCCTTGCCTGGCTCCGCCGGGGGCCGGAATTTTCCAGGGTCGATTCGGTGGAAACCCAGGATAAACAGCCCAAGGGTTATTATGATTTTGGGGTGGAATATTGAATGTAAAAAAAGTCCCGCTGCTGTGCCTGCTGGTTCTTTGTTTTTCCGCCGCCGTGCCTGCCCAAATCTTCCGCGGCGAGGGGGAAGCAAAAAACGCCGCCGTTTCACTTTCCTTTCATTACATAGATTATTCCAGCTACCGGTATCTGCTGTACATCGACGGGGTCAGCGTTTTTTTGACCGAAGACCATGTTTCCCGGCTCCGGGAGATACTGGACAAATTTGATGCCTGGAAAATCCAGGCGGAGGCGGAACAGGCAGCCCTGACCAAAACCATCGATACGATCACCACCGGGGAATTCCATTACAGCCATACTTTTTTTAAGGAGCCCCTTTCCTTTTACTTTGTCTTTACCGGAGGGCCGGTAACCCCCGGAGCGGACCCGGCGGCGGTCTACGCGCTGTTTGTGGACACCACCCTGGACCGGATCACGCCCTTCCGGCTGTCCGCGGAGACCGTCCGCTCATTCCAGGAAGCCCTGACCCCGGAACACCTGGAAGAAGCCAGGGATGCCTACGTCCGGCAAAAAGCCCTGGAAGAACTCTTCAACTAGCCGCGGGGCCGGAACCCCGAACTTTATTTTGCCGCTTTAAAAAACCTCTATTGACAATATGCCGTAAAACTTTCATTGTTTCCTAATCATTCAAATATTCTTTTTTTGGATGTGTATCAATGGACGTATGGAGGTTGAAGGGTCAGCATTGATAGGGAGTGATGTAGCTATCGAAGAGCTTTCCAAGTCCTTCGGTGACTTTAGGGCTTTAAACAACATAAGCCTTGCCATTGCCAAGGGGGAATTTTTTTCCCTTTTAGGTCCTTCGGGGTGCGGTAAAACCACCCTGCTGCGGATTATCGCGGGCTTCGAAAGCCCCGATAGGGGAACGGTTACCTTTGACGGTAACGGCGTCCTGTCCCTGCCCCCCAACCGGCGGCCGGCCAATACGGTATTCCAGAACTACGCCCTTTTCCCCCACCTTTCGGTTTTTGAAAATGTCGCGTTCCCCCTCAGGCTCAGGAGCAAGGACAGGGCCCGGATCGATTCCCGGGTAAAGGAGTACCTCCGCCTGGTCCAGCTGGAAGCCCACGCCCACAAAAAGCCCAACCAGCTTTCCGGGGGCCAGAAGCAGCGGGTGGCCATCGCCCGGGCGCTGATCAACGAGCCCCGGGTGCTCCTGCTGGACGAGCCCCTGTCCGCCCTGGACGCAAAGCTCCGGCAGCACATGCTTATCGAGCTCGACCAGATCCACGATAAAATCGGAGTTACCTTTATCTATGTTACCCACGACCAGCAGGAAGCCCTATCGGTTTCGGATCATATCGCCGTGATGGACCAGGGAGATGTCCTCCAGGTGGGAACCCCCCACGAAATTTACGAAAGCCCCGCCACCGACTTTGTGGCCCGGTTTATCGGCGAAACCAACCTCTACGGCGGCACGGTCCTGAAGGTAGAACAGCTTCCCGGGGAAGAAACGGAATACATGGCGGAGCTGGAGATCCCCGAGCTGGGCAGGGTCAAGGTAACCACCGTGGACGAGATAAAGCCCGGTCAGGAGCTAAGCTTTACCGTCCGTCCCGAAAAGGTGGTGATTGGCACGGACAAACCTTCCAGTAAGCGGGAAGACATCAACCTGTTTCAGGGGATCGTGGACGAGCCGATTTATTCGGGATTCCAGACCAAGTTTTACGTCAAGGTAAAGGGCGTACTGATCCGAGTAATCAAGCAGCACGCCAACTATTCCGACGAAGGGCCCGACATCGTCTGGAAGGATTCGGTCTACCTTTCCTGGAGCGCCAACGACGGTTATATCGTGGGAGTTCGGGACCGGTGAGCGCCGCAGTCCCCGGCGGCGCTGCCGTCCCCGTCAAAGGCGGCGTCTTCGCCAAAGGCCGCGGGGCCGGTACAGGCGCCGGCCCCGCGGCGGGCGGAGGGTCCCTGAAGCGGAATTACGGTTTCCTGTACTCCCTGCCCATGGCCGCGTGGTTTACGATCTTTTTCCTGGCCCCCCTCGTCATCATCGTGGCGTACAGCTTTTTAAAGAAAGGACTCTACGGGGGGGTACTGCCGGAATTCTCCCTGGACGCCTACCGGAGCCTGACCAACCCCAGCTTTGCCTTTGTTACCCTGCGAACCCTGGTTACCTCCGCCGCGGCCACGGTAATCACCATCCTGATTGCCCTGCCCTGCGGCTACTACATGGCCCGGTCCAAATACCAGACCTTCCTGCTCCTGCTGATCATCGTCCCCTTCTGGACCAATTTTCTGATCCGGGTTTTCGCCTGGATGAACATCCTGGGCAACAACGGCTTTCTGAACGAACTGCTGATCCGCCTGGGGATCATCCGGGATTACATCCCCTTCCTGTACAACCAGCGGGCGGTGGTGCTGGTACTGATATACATGTACCTGCCCTACGCTATCCTGCCCCTCTTTTCCACCATCGACAAGTTTGATTTTTCCCTGCTGGAAGCCGCCCGGGACCTGGGGGCGACCAAGCCCGGGGCAATCCGCCGGGTACTGCTCCCCAACATAAAAAGCGGCATCTATACCGCGGTGCTCTTTACCTTTATCCCGATCTTCGGGGCCTACGCGGTGCCCCTGCTGGTGGGGGGCAAGGATTCCTACATGCTGGGAAACCTCATCGCCGACCAGCTGACCAAGGCCCGGAACTGGCCCCTGTCGTCGGCCATCTCCATGGTCCTGACGGTGATCACCACCGCGGGGGTGATGGTCATGATGAACCTGCAAAAGCGGGAAGCAAAGAGCAAAACCGACGTATCAGGGCTGTCCGAAACGGGCATCCCCGACGCGGAAGCCCTGGAACGGTCTTCCGGCGGAAGGGGGCCGGCATGAACTTCCGGAACGTGGTCCGCAATATCGTCACCTCCCTGCGGCGCCCCCCCGCGGGGGAAGCGGCCCGCCACGCCCGGCGGGCCTACCGGCGGGCTTTTTCCTTTTCGGAAACGGTGTTCATCGCCACCATGGTGTTCCTCTTTCTGCCCCTGCTGGTACTGGTTCTGTATTCGTTTAACGCCTCCCGGGGGATGAACTGGACCGGCTTTTCCCTGACCTGGTACGAACAGCTCTTTCTCCACTCCCGGGAACTGTGGACCGCCTTCTGGCACAGCGTCCTTATCGCCCTCCTCTCCGCGGTAAGCGCCACGGTGATCGGTACCCTGGGAGCGGTGGGGGTAAACTGGTACCGCTTCCGGCTGCGCAGCTATGTGCAGACCATTTCGTTTTTTCCCATGATCCTGCCGGAAATAATCATCGGCGTTTCCCTGGCGGTCTTTTTTGCCGGGGTTCGAATCCAGCTGGGACTGGGAACGATCCTGATCGCCCACATCAGCTTTAACCTGCCCTTTGTGTTCCTGATGGTTATGGCCAGGCTGGACGAATTTGATTTTTCGATCATCGAGGCCGCCCACGACCTGGGCGCTACCGAACTGCAGACCCTGTTAAAGGTAACCGTTCCGGTCTGCATGCCCGGGATCGTCTCGGGCTTCCTGACCGCGGTTACCATATCCCTGGAAGACTTCGTGATCACCTACTTCGTCACCGGCCCCGGGTCTTCCACCCTGCCCATTTATATTTACTCGGCCATCCGCTTCGGAATATCCCCGGTGATCAACGCCCTGTCGGTGGTGATGATCCTGGGTACGGTGGCCCTGACCTTCCTGCTCAGGAACTTCCTGAAATACATCGCCGCAAAATGAAATAAAATAAAACCGACAACCCGCACAGTGGTGCGGGCGGTTTATTGTTATAGAGGAAAAGGAGAATCATGGAGATGAGAAAAATCTGTGCGTTGGCAGCCGGCGTTCTGTGCCTGGCCGTGACCGGCTGCGGAACCAAGGAGAAGCTGTACGTCTACAACTGGACCTACTATACCCCCCCTTCGGTGATCGAAAAGTTCGAAGCCGAGTACGGGGTAACGGTGGTCTACGACGAGTATGCCTCCAACGAAGAGCTGTACGCGAAACTCCAGGCCGGGGCTACGGGGTACGACATAGTCGTTCCCTCCGGGGATTACGTGTCGATCATGATAAACCAGGGGATGCTGGAACGGATCGACAAGTCCCTGCTGTCCAACCTGGGCAACGTGGATCCCCGGGCGCTGGAGAAGGCGGTGTACGATCCGGAGATGGAATACTCGGTACCCTATTACTGGGGCGCCGCGGGGGTGGCGGTAAACACCGCCCATGTCCCGAACTTTGAGCGGAGCTGGTCGATCTTCGGCCGGGAGGACCTGAAGGACCGCATGACCATGCTGGACGACATGCGGGAAGTTCTGGGCGATGCCCTGGCCTATCTGGGCTATTCGGTGAACACCCGGGACCCCGGGGAACTCGCGGCGGCCCGGGATCTGGTAGACCGGATCTGGAAGCCCAACCTGACCAAGTTTGACGCCGAAGCCTTTGGCAAGGGCTACGCCCAGGGGGATTTCTGGGTGGTCCAGGGCTACCCCGAAGTGGTGTACGAGGAAATCGGTTCCAACGAGGAGCTGCGCAGGAACACCGTGTTTTTTATCCCCCCCGAGGGCGGCCCCGCCTATATCGACAGCCTGTGCATCCTGAAGGGGGCAAAAAACCCCGCGCTGGCCCACAAATTCATCGACTTTATCCACCGGCCGGAGATCTACGCGGAGTTCACCGATTTCTATGGTTTCTCCGCTACCGCGAATTCCAAGGCCGGGGCCTTTAAAAAAGAAACCCCCTATTACACGACGGACGATCTGGCCAACACCGAACTCAAGGACGATCTGGGCGAAGCCCTGGATATGTACAACAAGGCCTGGGACACCATCAAAGTAGGGTTCTAGGGTATGTGGGATTCCGGCATTTATGCCGGAGTCCCCCGCGAACAGCCCGGCCTGTGCCGCGAAGGAAGCTCTACCGCGAAGATTTACCGCGAGGTCGACAACGTAAAAAGAAAAAGGAGTTTTCCTGTGAAGAACATGAAGCGGATGATTGTGCCGATGGTGTTTGCCCTGGCGCTGTTTCCCTGCGTTATCGTGGAGGGGGAGGGGTTGGACAGGGACGCGGAGACGTATTTCCACCGCGGCAATGCGTATAGTTACAATGGTGACTATGACCGGGCTATCGCCGATTACGACGAGGCGATACGGCTCAACCCGAATCGTGCGGAGACGTATATCAGCCGCGGTATTGCGTATGGAATCAAAAAAGACTATGACCGGGCTATTGCCGACTACAGCGAGGCGATACGGCTCAACCCGGATTATGATGCGATGACATACAATGGCCGCGGGCTTGCGTATCACGACAAAGGTGACTATGACCGGGCCATCGCCGATTACGACGAGGCGATCCGACTCAACCCGAATCATGCGGAGGCGTATATCCACCGCGGACTTATGTATGCCGCCCAAGGCGACTATGACCGGGCCATTGCCGACTTCACCCAGACGATACGGCTGGACCCGGAGAATGCAAAGGCGTACAGCAACCGTGGCGCTGGGTATGGCATCAAAGGTGACTATGACCGGGCTATCGCCGATTACGGCGAGACAGAGCTTCCGCTGGATGCGGAGGCATATTACAACCGCGGACTTGCGTATCACGACAAAGGTGACTATGGCCGCGCTATCGCCGATTACGACGAGGCAATACGACTGGATCCGAATTTTTCGGTGGCATATAACAACCGGGGTAATGCGTATTCCGTCAAAGGAGACTATGACCGGGCCATCGCCGATTTCACCCAGACGATACAGCTGAACCCGAATCTTGTAGAACCGTATAACAACCGGGGCAATGCCTATCATCGCCAAGGGGACTATGACCGGGTCATCGCCGGCTATGGCGAGGCAATACGGCTGAACCCGGAGTATGCGGAAGCGTATAACAACCGCGGCGATGCCTATTACCGCCAGGGGGACTATGACCGGGCTATCGCCGATTACGATCAGACACTCCGGCTGGACCCGAATCTTGCGGAGGCGTATTACAACCGCGGTATTGTATATGGCATCAAAGGTGACTACGACCGGGCTATCGTCGACTACAGCGAGGCGATACGGCTGAACCCAGAGAACGCAGTGACGACGCCGTTGACGTATTACAACCGCGGCATCGCCTATGCCATCAAAGGGGACCATGACCGTCCGCCGATTTCACACAGACGATCCGGCTGAACCCGGAGTATGCGCCAGCGTACTACAACTGCGGTAACGCATATCGCCATAAAGGTGACGATGACCGGGCCATTGCCGACTATGACCAGGCGATCCGACTGGACCCGGATAATGCGGCGACAACGGTGGCGAAGGCATATAACAACCGCGGCAATGCGTACGACGACAAAGGGGACATAGACCGGGCCGTTGCCGACTATGATGAGGCGATACGGATCGACCCGAAGTATGCGCCGGCGTACTACAACCGCAGATTTGTGTATGCCGGTAAAGGGGACTATGACCGGGCTATCGCCGATTATAGCGAAGCGATACGGCTGAACCCGAAGTATGCGGAAGCATATTACAACCGTGGCCTTGCGTATGCCGCCAATGGGGACTACGAACGGGCCATTGCCGATTTCACACAGGCGATACGGTTGAACCCGGAAGGTGCGAAGGCGTACAGCAACCGTGGCGCTGGGTATGGACGCAAAGGGGACTATGACCGGGCTATCGCCGATTACGATGAGGCGATACAGCTGGACCCGGAGTATGTGGATGCGTATTACAACCGCGGACTTACGTATGCCAAAAAAAGTGACTATGACCAGGCCATTGCCGACTGCAGTCAGGCGATACAGCTGGACCCGGAGTATGCGGAGGCCTATGCCATCCGCGGCAGCATGTATTACTTCAAAGGGGATTACCGGCGCACCCGGGCGGACTGGGAACAGGCCCTGCGGCTCGATCCCGGCAATGTCGACGTGCGGAACGTCCTTGAAGCGCTGCGGCAGGCGGGGTATTAGGCGGCAAAATCCGGCATCCGTGCCGGATTTTGCCAGGTTACAGCGCCGAAGGTAAAGCCTTTAGGCTTTACCCTGACGCCCACCGCTCTGACGGTGCAAGGGGCAGGGTATAAAAGGAGTTTTCCTGTGAAGAACGTGAAGCGGATGATTATGCCGATGGTGTTTGTCCTGGCGTTGTTTCCCTGCGCCACCACAGGCGGAGAGGGATTAGACGGCGCAGCAGAGCTTTCGCCGGATGCGGAGGCGTATTTCTACCGCGGCAACGCGTATTATGCCAAAGGTAACTATGACCAGGCCATCGCCGATTACAGCGAGGCGATACGGCTGGACCCGGATAATGCGGAGGCATATTACAACCGCGGTACTGCGTATGTCGTCAAAGGGGACTATGACCGGGCCATCGCAGACTTCACCCAAGCGATCTGGCTGGACCCGGAGAATGCGGTGACGGCGCCAACGACATATTACAACCGCGGTACTGCGTATGTCGTCAAAAAGGACTATGACCGCGCTATCGCCGACTTCACCCAGGCGATCCGGCTGGACCCAAATCTTGCGGCGGCGTATACCAACCGCGGGAATGCGTACAGCGACAAAAGGGACTACGACCGCGCTGTCGCCGACTACAGCGAGACCATACGGATCGATCCGAATCCCGTAATGGCGTATAACGGACGCGGCGCCGCATATTCCCGCAAAGGCGACGATGACCGGGCTATCGCCGACTACAGCGAAGCGATACGGCTCGACCCGGATTTTGCGGCGGCGTATTACAACCGCGGCGGTGTATATGCCTTCAAAGGTGACGATGACCAAGCCATCGCCGACTATGACGAGGCAATACGGCTGAACCCGGAGTATGCGGCGGCGTATAACGGACGAGGACGTGCGTATCGCCATAAAGGTGACGATGACCGGGCTATCGCCGACTATAGCGAGGCAATACGGCTGGGCCTGGATAATGCGATGGTGTACTACAACCGCGGCATTGCGTATGCCGCCAAAGATGACTATGACCGGGCCATTGCCGACTTCACCCAGTCGATCCGGCTCGACCCGAATAATACAGCGGCGTATAACGGACGCGGTTCTGTGTATGGAATCAAAGAGGATTATGACCGGGCCATCGCCGACTACGACGAGGTGATACGGCTACTCCCGGATAATGCGACGGTGTACCACAACCGCGGTCTTGCGTATGCCGGCAAAGATGACTATGCCCGGGCCATCGCCGATTACAGCGAGGCGATACGGCTCGACCCGGAGTATGTAGAGGCGTATTACAACCGCGGACTTATGTATGCCGCCCAAGGCGACTACGACCGGTCCATTGCCGACTTCACCCAGGCGATACGGTTAAACCCGGAATATGCGAGAGCGTACAGTAACCGTGGCGCCGGGTATGGAAGCAAAGGGGACTACGACCGGGCTATCGCCGATTACAGCGAGGCAATCCGGCTGGACCCGGATTTTGCGGTGATGTACTACGATCGCGGCACTGCCTATTACTATCAAGGGGACTATGACCGGGCCATCGCCGACTATGACGAAGCAATACGGATCGATCCGAATCGTGCGGATGCGTATATCGTTCGCGGTAATGCGTATGGAAGCAAAGGGGACTACGACCGGGCCATCGCCGATTACAGCGAGGCAATCCGGCTGGACCCGCATAATGCGGGGGTATACTACAACCGGGGCATTGTGTATACCAGAAAAGACGACTACCGGAGCGCCCGGGCGGACTGGGAGCAGGCCCTGCGGATAGATCCCGGCTCTGCTAATGCGCGGCGTAATCTGGAAATACTGGAGCAAATGGGGTATTAGGCGGCAAAATCCGGCATCCGTGCCGGATTTTGCCAGTGGAGTGTGCGCTGCAAATTCCACCCTGTCCACCTGCGGCGGACAGGCAATGGTTACAGCGCCATGGTAAAACCTTTAGGCTTTACCATGGCGCCCATCCCTGCCGGGTTTCATCGATTTTATCATGGAATGATTTGAGGAGTTCCCTCGTGAAGAACATAAGAAAGCTGTTTGTGCCGGTGGTATTTGTCCTGGCGCTGTTCCCCTGCGCCGCCGCGGGCGGATGTGGAGGCGTATTACAACCGAGGCGCTGCATATTACGCCAAAGGGGACTACGACCGGGCCATCGCAGACTTCACCCGAGCGCTACAGCTGGACCCGAATAATGTGGGGGCGTATAACAACCGCGGCCTCACGTATCACGCCAAAGGGGACTACGACCGGGCTGTTGCCGACTATAGCGAGGCGATCCGGCTGGACCCGGAGGATGCGGGGGCGTATAACGGACGCGGTACTGTGTATAACGACAACGGTGACTATGCCCGGGCCATCGCCGATTACAGCGAGGCGATACGGCTGGACCCGGATGACGCGGCAGAAATGTCGAAGACATACTACAACCGGGGCGTTGCGTATTCCCGCCAGGAGGACTACGACCGGGCCATCGCAGACTATAGCGAGGTAATACGACTGGACCCGGAGAACGCGGTGGCAGCGATGGCGTATAACAACCGGGGTTATATGTATTACTCCACAGGTGACTATGATCGGGCCATTGCGGACTATGGCGAGGCGCTGCGGCTGGACCCGGAGGATGTATTTGCGTATACCAACCGGGGTAATGCGTATGACGATCAGGGGGACTACGACCGGGCCATCGCCGATTACAGCGATGCGATATGGATCGACCCGAATCTTTCGACGGCGTATTACAACCGCGGTATTGTGTATTACCGCAAAGGTGACTACCGGAACGCCCGGGCGGACTGGGAACAGGTCCTGCGGATTAATCCCGGCCATGTCAATGTGCGGCGTAATCTGGAAATGCTGGAGCAAATGGGGTATTAGGCGGCAAAATCCGGCATCCGTGCCGGATTTTGCCGTGGGAGTTTACTTCGTAAGCTCCACCCTGTCCGCCAAAGGCGGACAGGCAATGGTTACAGCGCCATCCATGGCGCCCACCCGTGCCGGATTTTGCTGTGGGTGTGGGAGTTTGCGCCGCCAGTGGGCCTATTTCCCAAAGGAAAGGGCCGCCGCGACTTTGGAACGGTAGGTCTTTTCGTTTATTTCGCCGTTCAGATAATCCTTGACAATCAGCTTGACCGCTCCGGGAAAAGCCTTCCAGTACCGATCCGGCCAGGCCCCCATTTCGTCCCGCAGCTTTTTATCCTCCGCGGCGCCCATGGAACCGGTGGAAAAACTGACAAACTGATCGACCATTTCCAGCAGCAGCTCCGCGGGCAGTTCCCGGCCGCCGCCGGGTATCCAGGCATTGGTTAATTCCGCGACCTGCTCGTCGGTCAGTTCCGGCGCTTCCCGCCGGATAATCCGTACCGCCATGTTCCGCACCGTTTCCCGCATCCCCTCGATACTGGCCCCCGCGTTGATTTGGGCGGAAAGATCCCGGGCCATCTTTTTGGCGTCCGGCAGATTGGCGGCGCCCCCGAACATGGCCAGTTCCCGGCGGCGGCGTACTACCGCGGCGGCCACCGCTTCAATAGCCTGCTCATCACAGCGGTTAAGAATATAATCCATTACCCGGACCAGTTCTGGGCTCGACATGACTTAAGCATAGCCTAAATCCGTACCCCGGGAAAGGGGCCGCTCCGGTACGGAGGTACGGCTCCGCAAAACTTTTTGTCCATTGAGCAACCTAAACCGATGGTGTATAAAGTCCCATGGAGATCACCGTTCTTGGTTCGGGTACTTCCCAGGGAGTGCCGGTAATCGGCTGTTCCTGCCCGGTTTGTACCTCCGCCGGCAGCCGGGACAAGCGGATGCGCAGTTCCCTCTCTATCAAGGGGGCCGCGGGAGAGCAGGCGGTTATCGACACCGGGCCGGAATTCCGGCTCCAGGCCCTGCGGGCGGGCATACGGGACTTGGACGCCGTGTTTCTGACCCACGCCCATGCCGACCACATCCACGGCCTGGACGACATCCGGCCCCTGAACAGGGAAAAGCCCATTCCCGTTTACGGAAACCGGAAAACCATCGCTGAATTCAGGGAACGCTTTGCCTATATCTTTAAACCTACCCAGAAAGGAGGGGGCAAGCCCCAAATTGACGTCATAGCCGTCAAGGGCCCGGTCCGTCTGGGGAACCTTGTCTTTACCCCAATCCCGGTAAAGCACGGGGACCTTGATATCCTGGGGTGGAAGTTTGAGGAGACGGGCGCGCAAACCGCCGCTCATGGCGGACAGGCGGCGCTCTACGTGACCGACTGTACCGGCATACCCCAGGGTTCCTATGATTTGATTGCGGAACCCGGCCCGCCGGCGCTGGCAATTATCGGAGGGCTGCGGGTCCGGCCCCATGAAACCCACTTTAGCTTTGAACAGGCTCTGTCGGCGGGGCTCAGGACGGGCGCCCGCCGGGTGTATCTGACCCACATCTGCCACGATCATACCCACCGGCAAATTAAAGACTACTGCGGGGAATTTATGAGAAAGAACGGCCTCGCCGGGATAACCATGGGACCCGCCTGGGACGGGCTAAGGGTTTCATTATAGGAAATCCCTAAAAGCCTTCGGGCGGACATTCATCCCGGCCGCGGGTTTAAACCCGGTTACACTTTTTTGGTGATGTAGTCGCTTTTTAAGCACCGGGCGCAGATCTTAAGGGTTACCGTGGTTCCACCGACCTCGGTCTTAACCTTCTTGAGATTGGGCTTCCAGACCCGCCGAGTATGGTTTTTCGCGTGGCTTACCGCGTTACCGGTCATAGTGTGTTTTCCGCAAATATCGCAGGTCCGTGACATAATATCCTTCCTTAGAAAAAGTACGCTGAAGGTCCACCATATCAGAAACAAGGGATAATGTAAAGGGCTTAAAAAACTAAAACCCGCGATGTCCGTACCGGCAGCCTAAAACCCGAACCACAGGGTTGTTACCACCGATTTTTCGGCATGGGCGTTTTTTATGGCGGCGTCCAGCAGGATCCTGTGTTTTCTGCACTGGTTCTGCAGGGTGTTAAGATGGTAAAAGCACAGGCCATTGTCGCCGTAGAGGCCGTTGTCCCGTCTGCTCAGGGGCGTTTTGAAGAAGTCTTCAAGATCCCTGCCGTCCTTGAAACTAAAATTCCGGTCGGTAAAATCTTCCATTAGCTTCCGTTCGGCCTCCACGTCGGCGCCGTCGTTGTATACCGAGATGCGGAACCTGAGCCTCCGGTTTTCCCGGGGAATTTCTCCGGGAACGGCCACAACCACGGTTGAACCCCGGAACCGCCCTTTTGCCATGACGGCTTTTCTTTTACCAGGATCCTCAAGGAGCCCCGTTATATTTCCGGCGTTTTCCATCAGCCGAACCAGGGCGGACCGTTCCGCCGCGGAGACAAGTTCTACGGTAAAGAGCGAGGCAAGATTAACAATGTCGAAGCGGTGTATCACTTCCACTATCCCGGCGGAAATATTTTGAACCAGCGTAAAGGCGTCGTCTTCGCCGCTTCTGGTCAGGACAAAAAAGGCCAGCGGGCTAATGTGAAAAACAAGCTCGGCGATAAAATTACACAAATCCCGGGAGTCTTCCTGGTGTCTGTCAAGGGAAGGAGAAAGGCTTTTTACGATTTTCCGGTACAGGCCGGTTTTAAGTTCCTCAAGCCTGCCGGGAGCTCTGGAATTGAGCAGTTCCCGAAAGGATTTTTCCGCTATTTTCATGCCGGGCCCTATGGCATTTTTCGGGTTCGCCCTGTTCCAGGATCGTACCAGGGGGGAATTGTAGATATCCTCAAGGATCGACAGGTTGATACGGCGGCGGAACATGGAAAAAAACACCAGCTTAATGGCGTCTTCAAGCTGGCTCCGGCAGGCGCTTATATCCGTTACCTGGATTTCCATTTTTCGCAGGTAGTTGTTTACGATAAGTTTTTTAAGCCATGAAAACCCGGTCTTTTCAAGGTGGAATCCAAAATGCCGCCCGCCGTCGGCGGTTTCAAAACAATGCAAGGGTTTATTGTGGGCGCTAAAAAAGGATGTTCCCTGGTCGTTCAGGATTATCCTTGAAGGTACGCAGAAAAACAAATCCCGTTGTCTTGCCTGTTTTCTTTCACAAACCGCCGCAGCACTGTCCTGAATTCCTGTCATGTTTTTTCTCCGTAAAAGCCGGTACTCCTACCCGGATCCGTGGGGAAACCACCGGACCACGCCGATTTTATTTTTTGCGTCATTGTAAATCATGCCGCCGTTCCAGAATTCCAGGACGGCTACCAGGCTGTTGCCCCCGTCGGTTTCATCGCTTTCCGGTCCCCGGTAAGACGCCATCTTGAGAAAAAGATCAAAGTCCTGGTTATACAGGGCCGTCTGGCGCTTTTTGTAAAAATCGTTCCACTCATCAAGCCGCAGGAACCCTTCCCCTTCGTCTTCCATGATAAAACGGACCCGGTGCCGAAGGTCGTACCACACCTTAAGTTTTTTTGAAATATCGCACTTGTTTCCATGTTTAATTCCGTTCTTGATTATTTCCGACAATTGCTGTTCCAGAAGGTTTCCCTCAAGAAACTGTTTGGGGCAGCGTTCCAGTATTTTCGCGCTGTATTCCCTGATCTTTGAAAAATCGCTTTTGAATTCAACATACTTCATGCCCTGGGCGTCAAAAAGTTCGTTATTTTCATCAACGATCAATTTCCGGATAATCAGGTTTTTCATGCGCCCTCTTCTTTGATGATGCTTAGTATGTTTGACAAGCGCATAACTTTACGGACCGTTCCCGTAATTCCGCGGAAGCTAAGATCGATGTTTTTTACTTTTGAATACTGGACGATCCTGATTACCGCCCATATTCCGGAACTGTCCAGATACGGTACGTCCGAAAAATCCAGGCAGGCCGTTTTGCAGCCCGCGTTCATCTTTTCCGTTATATCGGTAAAAAGATGCTGGGCGTTGTATAAATCGCAGTCCCCCGATATTCTTGCCAGAAAGAAACCGGCATTCCTGCTTTCCAAAAACTGTATGTCCATAGTTGTACTTCCACCGGTATAATACGCAGCGGCTTTTAATACACGGTTATAAAATCGTTAAAAATCCGTTACCGCTTCGGGTTTAATGAAATTTTAACGTTGTGATTGTTACATTCCTGTTATGCAGACAGAAGTACGGTCGTATCCCAATTCCATACAAAAACTGGCCCGCTATTTTAGGACCGTCCGGACGGAGGAAACAATCGCGGGCCTGGCGGACATCCTCGACAGGGACCGCCGCATTCCCGCGGTATGTGTAATCGATGATCTTTCCAGGCCCCTGGGGATTATACGGCGGGACAAGCTTTTCCTGCTTTTGGGAAAACGTTTTGGCTGGGATCTGATGGGAAACCGGCAGGTTCCGGAAATAACCGAAGAGGCCCCGGTGTTTCCGGGGGCGGCAAACATTTTTACCGTTTCGCCCTTTTTAAGCGCCGCTTTCAAAGAGAAAGCTCCCGAAATGGGAAACAGCTTTATGATCCTTACCGGTCCGGACGGCGTATTCAGCGGCATGCTGTCTTTCCAGGATCTGTCCAACTATTTTGTCGACATGACCAACGGGGACATTGCCATGGCCGGCCTGCTTCAGGAACGTTTCCTTGCCAGCGCCGATGAAGTTTCCGGCAAGGGAGTCGAGGTAAACGCCTGGTCCCTTTCGGCAAAGGGTGTGGGCGGCGATTTTTATTTTATCAAAGACCTGGGGGGAAACCGCTTTTTTGCGGCCCTCTGCGATGTTTCAGGAAAAGGCATCGCCGCTTCCCTGGTAGTGTCCATGGCGTGGGGCTTTCTTCGGGCCTATACCATAACGGAAGACCTGGCCGGACTGATAGCCAATTTGAATTCCTCGATGGTGAGTACGTTCCACATGGAAAAATACCTTACCGGCTTTTTTATGATCTACGATTCAGGTAAAAGAAAGCTTCACTTTGCCGACATGGGCCATTCCCACCATGTGCTGTTGCGGGGCAAATCTTTTCATACCCTGGAAAAAGCCGGGATCAATTTTCCCATAGGAATTGAGCCTGATATAAAGCCGGCGCTTTTCCGTATCGGGATACAGCCGGGAGACGCGCTGCTGGTATATACCGACGGGATTACCGAACAGGATAATCCCGAAGGTGAGGAATTCGGAAATAGGCGGCTTTTTAAACTTACTCTGCAAAGTTGTACGGAAGAAAAAAATCTTTCTTCGCTTCTTGCCCCCGCGCTGGAAGATTTCAGAAAAAATACTCCCCAGCGGGACGATATGACCTGCCTTTTTTTCCGTTTCTGAATCCCCGGTAAAAATTCTTCTTTACAAATAAGGAACATTAACGATACTATTACCGGAAGAAGATAACAGATTACATAAACACCGTTGGAAAAAAACCGTACCAAAGAAGGAGTATTCATGAAATTAAGGTACCGTTTAAGCATCATTGTCATAGCGATTTTACTGGTTTCCGGAGTATCGTTATCCTTTATCCTGCTCAGGCTTGCCTCCGACATGCAGATGCATACCGCCCTGGAAAGCCAGGAACGGCTTGCCGCGGAACAGGCCCGGATTATCCAGACGCGCTACGAAGGGTATCTGCGGGTCGTGGATACCCTGGCTGATATGATGGCCGATTATGATCTGGCCGAAGTCGGGCGGCAGCGTAATCGTTTCGATCAGCTGTTACATTCGGTTCTGGAATCCGAGGAACGGATCATAGCCGTGTACACCGTGTTTAAGCCCAACAGCATAGATCCCGGCCAGGACGCTTCTTTTATCGGAGTTCCCGGCAATACCGAAACCGGCCAATACGCCAACTGGTATACCCGGCGTTCCGGGCAGATTGAACACCTGACCTACAACGACATACAGACGGTAATGGCTATTGTCAATGGCCCCGACGCGCGCAAAGAGATAATCTATGATCCCGTACCCCAAACCGTGGCTGGCAGAGATACCTTTACAGTCAAGATCAGCGCGCCGATAATTAACCGCCGGACGGACGAAGTGGTAGGCCGTGTCGGGGTAAACGTGGATACCGCGTACCTTCAGCCGGTGGTGGATGAAACCATACAAAATCACCCCGATATAACCGCCATGACGGTGTTTTCCAATAACAGTACCATCATTGCCAGCGGTGTTCCCGATCAGGTCGGGAAACTTCTGAAAGATGCCCAAAGTTCTCTGTACAGTGCACGTACCACAGCGGTCCAGAATGCGGTACTTCAGGGAGAGAAGTACCGCATTGCCGAATATTCGGAGAATCTTAAAACAGATCTGGAGATGATCATTTATCCCTTTACCATTGGCGAAACCGGGATAAGCTGGGCCCTGATGATGGGTACGGCAAAAACGGCAATTATGGAAGAAATCACCAGAATGACCTATCTTACCATCTTTATCGCGGCGGCGGCGGTAGTTATCATGGCGGTGATCATTTACTTTGTTTCCGCCGGGATTACAAAGCCCATTGTCAATGTGGCCGTAACCCTTAGGGACATATCCGAAGGCGAAGGAGATCTGACAAAGGCCGTCGACATCCGCTCAAAAGACGAAATCGGCGACCTGGCCCGGTATTTTAACGCAACCCTGGGAAAGATAAAAAATCTGGTGGTTACCATCAAGGATCGATCCGTTACCCTTTTCGACATCGGGAACGAACTTGCCGGTAACATGACCGAAACCGCCGCGGCGATTAACGAGATCACCGCCAACATTCAGAGCATCAAAGGCCGGGTTATCAACCAGAGCGCCAGCGTTACCGAAACCAACGCGACCATGGAACAGATCACCATAAATATCGATAAACTGAACGGCCATGTGAACCGGCAGAGCACCAGCGTCGCCCAGTCCTCCTCGGCTATTGAAGAAATGCTCGCCAATATCCAATCCGTTACCCAGACCCTGATCAAAAACAGCGAGAACGTGAAGGATCTGAGCGAGGCTTCCGAAGTAGGACGTTCCGGCCTACAGGAAGTGGCCGGGGACATTCAGGAGATTGCCCGGGAATCCGAAGGGCTTTTGGAGATCAACGCGGTGATGGAAAACATCGCCAGCCAGACAAACCTTTTGTCGATGAACGCCGCCATAGAAGCCGCCCACGCCGGAGAAGCGGGAAAGGGCTTTGCGGTGGTGGCCGATGAAATACGGAAACTGGCGGAGAATTCCGGGGAACAGTCCAAGACCATTTCGGCGGTGCTTAAAAAGATAAAGGATTCCATCGACAAGATCACCAAATCCACCGACAGCGTATTGAACAAATTCGAGGCCATAGACAACGGGGTCAGGACCGTATCGGATCAGGAGGAAAATATCCGGAACGCCATGGAAGAACAGGGCGCGGGGAGTAAGCAGATCCTGGAGGCGGTGAGCCAGTTAAACGAAGCTACCCAGATGGTCAAGGGCAGCGCCGAAGAAATGCTTGAAGGAAGCAGGCAGGTTATCCAGGAAAGCAAAAACCTGGAACTGGCGACCCAGGAAATTACCAACGGGATGAACGAGATGGCCAGCGGCGCGGATCAAATCAATATAGCGGTAAACCGGGTTAACACCATCAGCGGGACAAACAAGGAAAATATTGACGTCCTGGTCCGGGAAGTGTCAAAGTTCAAAGTGGAGTAACGTCATGGGCGATCTTGTCCCGGTATTGAAGTCCCTTAAAAAAGCCCAGGCGGTCCTGGCCCTGCAAACCCGGCGGGAAAAAGACGCCGCCCTCCTGGCGGCGGCCGCGGCGATCGGTCGTGACCGCGCCGCAATCCTCGCGGCCAATGCCGCGGATGTGGAACAGGCCCGGGCGGGCGGCATGAAGGACGCGCTGATTGACCGCCTTCTCCTTAACGATACCCGGGTTGACGCAATCATCGAAGGAATAGAAACGGTGGCCCGCCTGGAGGACCCTGTTGGTAAGGTACGGTCCGGCTGGAAAACCCCCAACGGCCTTTGTATTGAGCAGATTGCCGTGCCCCTGGGGGTGGCGGCGATCATCTATGAATCCCGGCCAAATGTTACCGCCGACGCGTTCAGCCTGGCCTATAAGGCGGGCTGCGCCATCCTGCTCCGGGGTTCTTCGGCGGCTCTGGCTTCCAACAAGGTGCTCACCGCCGCCATTAAGACGGGGCTGAAAACGGCGGGGGGCATCCCCGGCGCGCTGGAACTGGCCGGTTCGGGAAACAGGGATGACGTGGACGAAATCCTGACCGCCCGGGGCTATATCGACGTGGTCCTTCCCCGGGGCGGCCGTGATCTGATCCGCCGGGTGGCGGAAAACGCCCGGGTTCCGGTTATAGAAACCGGCGAGGGAAACTGTCACATCTACGTAGAACCCGGCGCCGATATGGACGCGGCGGCGGCCATCATCGAAAACGCCAAACTGCAAAAGCCCGGCGCCTGTAACGCCGTGGAAACCCTGCTGATCCACCGGGAAGCGCTGTCCTCTTTGCTGCCCGCCGTGGCGGCGCGGCTTGCGGGCAAAGCCGAACTCCGCTGTGACGCGGCGTCAAAAGCGCTTATCCTGGGCGCCGGGAGGGCCATGCCGCCGGGGCTGGCGGTACAGGATGCCGGGGAAGAAGACTGGTCTACGGAATTCCTGGATTACATTCTGGCGGTAAAAACCGTCGATTCCCTGGATGAAGCAATTGACCACATTAACCGGTACGGTTCCGGACATTCGGAGGCTATCCTTACCAATGACCTCAAGGCGGCGGAAACATTCTGCCGCAGGGTGGACGCCGCCTGCGTGTATACCAACGCGTCTACCCGTTTTACCGATGGAGCGGAATTCGGGTTTGGCGCGGAACTGGGGATCAGTACCCAGAAATTCCATGCCCGGGGCCCCATGGGGCTGGAGGCGCTGACCACCGTCAAATACCGGATAACGGGTTCCGGCCAGATCCGGGAATAAAATCATTTTCTCCGCCGATAATATAAAACAGCAACGGCTAAAAATACATGGCGGCGTTCATTCAAATACTGTTATTCATCATAGTTGGGGTAATCCTCCTCTGGTTCGGCTTTACCCTGTTCTTTGCCCTTCCCGTGGGGGCGGGTACATCCGCGCGCCGCGGCAAGCGCCGGGGTAAACAGCCCCGGGGCGAAAGTTACCCCGGCGCTCCCCGGACCTGTCCGGTCTGCTCCGCCAGACTGGAAAAGGGGGAACGGGTTACGTCCCTGGCCTTTCCCTCCTTAGGGGGCGCAGACCGGCTGATGCATATATCCGGCTGTGTATACTGCCTGAAAGGAGGCCGCCGCCGGGTCTGTCCGGTCTGCGGGGCGGTACTCCGGGAAGACGAATTTCTGATTGCCCGCCTGTTTGAAAAGCCCGTCCGCTCCCATGTTCATGTCCTGGGCTGTACCCGCTGTAAAATGCGGCGATCCTGAGGCCGAATACTTGACATTGTTCATTTTAAACCATAGAATTTATTAAAATGAACAAGTGAGGTATTATCATGGTTCAAAACAAATCAGGTTGTACAGGAAAGCGTCCGGGGTTCCGCATCTTTATCCTGGGGATACTGATGGGTCTGGCGCTGGTCTCCTGCGGCGGTTCCGGCGGCGGTAATCGGGTTATCATCTATACCAGTACCGAAGATTTCCGTACCGAACACATGCAGGAGCTGCTTAAGGCCCAATTCCCCGGCTACGACATAGTCATGGAAGTGCTTTCCACGGGAAACCACGCGGCCAAGATCAAGGCCGAGGGAACTTCTACCGAAGCGGACATTATCCTTAACCTGGAAACGGGTTATATGGAAAGCCTGCAGGATGTGTTTGCCGGCCTCTCGTCCTTCGACCTGTCCCCCTTTCTGCCCGAACTGATCCCCGCGTCCGGAAAGTTCCTCCCCTGGGATAAATCCTCCGGGGCCATTGTATACAACAAAGACAAACTGAACGAACTGGGGCTGCCGGTTCCCGCGTCCTACCAGGATCTGCTTAACCCCGTCTATAAGGGGTTTATTTCCATGCCCAACCCCAAAAGTTCCGGTACCGGGTATATGTTCTTGGTCAGCCTGGTGAACGCCTGGGGCGAAGATGAAGCCTTTGAGTACTTTGACAAACTGGCGGAAAACATACTCCAGTTTACCACCTCCGGTTCCGGGCCGGTAAACGCCCTGATCCAGGGTGAAGCCGCCATAGGCCTGGGCATGACCTTAACCGCCACCCAGGCGATCAACAGCCGGGGAGTTCCCCTGGAGATGATCTTTTTCCGGGAAGGAGCGCCCAGTATTACCACCGGCATGGCGATCATCCAGGGAAAGGAAACCAAACCCGCTGTTAAGGAAGTCTTCGAATTCTGCATGACGACCCTGGTCCGGGAAGACAAGGAACTCTATTGTCCGGAGCCGATTTTTAAGGATCAGCCCAACAATATCCCCAACTATCCCCGGAACATTACCTATGCGGACATGACCGGGGTATATGATCAGGACCGGAAGAAAAAACTGCTGGAACGGTGGAAGTACTAGCGATTTTTTCCAAAAACCTGGCGGTTTTGGAAAACCTCTGGTATGATGTACCGTAAGGAGCGGGTATGGCCGACAAGCTTGAAGTACAGGATCTGGTACATGTCTTTAACAGCCAGGAGGTCCTGCATAAGATCAGCTTTTCCGTTACGGATGGGGAATTTCTTTCTATCCTGGGACCTTCGGGCTGCGGCAAAACTACCATCCTCCGGATCCTTATCGGGCTGCTGATCCCCTCCGGGGGAAAGATAGTCAAGGACGGCCAGGACATTACGGGCCTGGCCGCTTCCAAGCGGCATATGGGCATTGTTTTTCAAAACTATGCCCTGTTCCAGAATATGACGGTCCTGGGCAATGTGGAATATGCCCTTAAGTTCAATAAAGAACTTAAGGGCGTTTCCCGGTCCAGGGCGGAAAGCATTATCGAGCAGGTGGGCCTGGCGGAACATATCCGTAAAAAGCCCTGGAAACTCTCCGGGGGTCAGCAGCAGCGGGTTGCCATAGCCCGGACCCTGGCGATGAACCCGGAAATTATCCTCTTTGACGAACCCATGTCCGCCCTGGACGCGGCCACCCGGCTTCTGCTTCGGGACGAAATTAAGGATATCCAAAAAAAGTTTCACTCCACCATGATCTATATCACCCATGACCAGGAAGAGGCCTTTAGCCTTTCGGACCGGATCATGGTGATGGACCACGGAGTAATCCATCAAATTGATACCCCGGAAAACCTTATCCACAATCCCGCCGATGAGTTTGTCCGGGATTTTGTGATCGCCAACCTGCAGCGCAAAGTTAACTCCCTGGCAAAATACATCGCCGCCACCGGACCGGTTCACGGATGAGTCCGCCGGTTAAGCTGTTTCTTGGGGTCTTTCTGGCCTTTACCCTGCTCTTTCCGCTGGGGGGAATGCTTATCAGCATGACCAGTACGGACATCGGAGCGGTGGTTGCATCCCCGCAATTCAGGGAAGCCCTGGTTCATTCCATCACCGCCGCCGGAACAGGAACCGTTATTTCCATCATCGCCGCCTGGTTTTTTGCCCTGGCGGTAACCAGGTCGCGGATGCGCTGCCGGAATATTTTTTCCATCCTGGTTACCGCGCCTATGCTGATTCCTTCAATCTCCCATGGTATGGGGCTGGTGATCCTTTTGGGGTCCAACGGCCTGCTTACCCGCTTCTTCGGCCTCCATCAGGCGATTTACGGCTTTTGGGGCATTGTCGCGGGTTCGGTACTCTACGCCTTTCCCGTGGCCTTTCTTATGCTGGCGGATATTCTGATATACGAAGACGGTTCTCCCTACGAAGCCGCTACCGTTCTGGGCATCCCCAAAACCAGGCAGTTTCTGTCCATCACCTTTTCCTACCTGCGCAAGCCCCTGATATCCGTGATTTTTGCCACCTTTACCCTGATCTTTACCGATTACGGCGTACCCTTAATGATAGGGGGCAGGTATACCACCCTGCCGGTGCTGATGTACCAGGAAGTAATCGGCCTGCTTAATTTCAGCCGGGGCAGCGTTATCGGTTCATTCCTGCTGATTCCCGCCTTGGCGGCGTTTCTTTTCGACCTGTTTAACAGGGATCGGGGAAACCAGAGTTTTACCATCCAGGAGCGGATCAAACAGGACAACCGTCTGAGGGACTGGGCGGCCATGGGGTACTGCATTGTTATCTGTACCGTTATTGCCCTTCCCCTGGCGGTGTTTGCGGTTTTAAGTTTTATCAACAAGTACCCCACGGATATGTCCTTTTCTTTTGCCAACATCCTGCGGACCATGAATCTGGGGGCAGGACGGTATCTTGCCAACTCGGTAAGTATCGCCCTGGGGGTGTCGGTTCTGGGAACAGCCCTGTCTTATATAACCGCTTATATTACCGCCCGGATTCCGGGAAAATCCTCCAAACTACTCCACCTTGTGTCCATAACGTCACTGGCGGTGCCGGGGCTGGTGCTGGGCATTTCCTACGTCCTTTTTTTTAAAGGATCGTTCATATACGGAACCATAGCTATGTTAGTTTTGGCTAATATAATTCACTTCATGGCTTCCCCTTACCTGATGGCCTATAATTCCCTGGGTAAAATAAATCCAAACCTGGAAGACGTGGGTTTAACCCTGGGGATCAAGCGGTTTTTCATTATCCGGGATGTCCTTGTTCCCCAAACTAAACTGACGATCCTGGAAATGGCTTCCTACTTTTTTGTCAATTCCATGATGACCATTTCGGCGGTCTCCTTTTTGAGTACGATACGAAACAAACCCGTATCCCTGATGATAAACCAGTTCGAAGCCCAGCTTTTCCTGGAAGGGGCCGCCTTTGTTTCTATCCTGATCCTGGGGTGCAATTTAACCGTAAAACTGGTAGTGTATATGATTAAGAGGTTTTCCGGTGGATAACCTTATTCTTGCGCAGCCCCAGGGCTCCGTACTATAATTCGAACAGGATCTGTACGTTTATGACACTCTTCCGGCCCCAATTTGAAGTTCTTACCCTGCTGGAATCAATCACCAGGCTGGAACCGGCCCGGAAAGAAGAACTTACCCAGCGGCGGATGGCAAAACAAACGGGCCTTTCGGTGGGAACAATCAATAAAACCCTTACCCATCTGCACGAAGCGGGTTATGTTGAAGATCACCATATTACTCCCAAAGGTATAGAAGCCCTGGAACCGTACCAGGTAAAGCGGGCGGTGTTCCTTGCCGCCGGTTTCGGTTCCCGGCTGGTCCCCATCAGCCTGAACACCCCCAAACCCCTGGTCCGGGTTAAGGGCGTCAGGATTATCGACACCCTGCTGGACGCGGTTATCGCCGCCGGAATAGAAGAGATCGTCATTGTCCGGGGCTATCTGGGGGAGCAGTTTGATCAGCTGCTGTACAAATACCCGGCCATCAAATTCCTGGAAAATCCCTTTTACAATGAATCAAATAACATTTCCTCCACCATGTGTGTACGGTACCTGCTTAAAAACGCCTATGTGCTGGAATCGGACCTGCTGTTAAAAAACCCCGCCCTGATCGCAAAATATCAGTATACCAGCAATTATCTGGGGGTTCCCGCGGATATAACCGATGACTGGTGTTTTGAAACCAAAAACGGCGTTATTACCAAGCTAAAGGTCGGGGGCAAAAACTGCCACCACATGTTCGGAATATCCTACTGGAACGAAAAAGACGGCGCCAAAATGGCGGAGCATATCAAGATGGTATATGAAATGCCCGGCGGCAAAGAACGTTACTGGGATCAGGTTGCCCTGGAATACTTTATAAAAGAATACACTATAGAGGTGCGGGAATGCTCTTTTGATGATATAATTGAAATAGACACTTTTAGTGATTTGAAAAAACTGGATCATACCTATATGGTACGTTAAGGAGGGTTTATGACTGCTTATAAAAACAGGGGAACCGGAAAAATCTGCATCGTCGGCATTTTGATTATCTGCGGCTTGCTGCTGACCAGCGTTGATGATTGTGAAAGCATGTATCTGGAAGAAACAGCAAACTCCGGCCAGCAGCAGCGTATCGCCCAGGAACAGGCGGCAAGAAACGCCAGGGCCGAACGTGAACGGGCTGAGCAGGAACGGCGCGCCGCCGCCCAGTCAAATTCCCGGAACCGGCCCGCCTCCGGCGCCCAAAGCGGTTCTCAAGGCACTGGTTCCCAGGCTGCCGCTTCTCAGGGCGCCGCTTCCCAGAGTACCGCTTCTCAAGGCGCCGGGTCCCAAGCCGCCGCGGCATCAGGCGGAACCGGCCAGCCCACCGCTTCCTCCGGGGCGAGCTACCTGAGCAGCATCAGCGGGAAAGACTGGAAGCTTTTGGAAGTGCGCCGTTCAGACAAAACCTTGACCCTTGACAGAAACAAACTAACCGCCGATGGTATGGGGGACCTGTTTACGTTAAATGTGGATACTGCCCGGCTCAGCGGGAAAGCCGCCCCCAACCGGTATATTTCAACCTACCAGGCGGGGGAAAATAACGCCCTCACTATTGCTCCATCGATCAGTACCTTAATGGCCTCCATTTATGATCCGGAGCGGCTTCGGGAACAGGAATATTTCCAGTATCTTTCCAAGGTCAAAAGCTGGAAACTCAACCAGGGCAAGCTTGAACTGTACACTGTCGATGTAAACAACAAAGAGGCTGTCCTGGTTTATGGCAATTGAAAGCTAATATTCCAGAATCAAGCGGCGTCTAACACTTTCGTTCCTGGTATCGCAAAGGTCCACCCGGATTTTGCTCCCTTCAAAGACCGGCATATAGGCAAAAAGACCGCCGCCGGTGGCGCCGGAGTTGTCCTGAATGGTGATGGCTCTGAAAACGCCGTTATTGTGGCCGATATCATCGAATTTTTCCAGTTTAATCCGTTCCGGTCCTGCACCGTCTTTTCTGTGCAGGACTATTTCCCAGGATTGGGTTTCGTCATTAACGAACAATTCCGCCCTGGTATACTGGGAGGCAGTCTGCCGCCTGCTGACTTGGTACGATGATACCTTAAAAAGTATGGCGCCGGATTGGGCAAAAACCGCCGCCGTGCATAATCCGGCAATAACAACTAAAACCAGCTTTTTCATAAATCCCCTCCGTTTTCGCCTTGCGCGCCTTTGTGGTCAATCTTTAAATATCCGGTTATATAGCCTATATTAGCTTTTCGGCATATCCGGCCGGGAAAATTATCCCGCGGCTCCGGGTACAATTCCGGGTGTTTCACGTGAAACACCCTTCATCCGGGGAAAACCGGCAACGGGTCTTTTTTTCGGCTTTCAGGCGCTTGGACCGGAGCCGCCGTTCCCTGGCGGCCCGGGACGGCGTACCGGGCCGCCGCTTTCCCGGCAGCCGGGCGGCAGCGCTTATCAGAGCCTCCGCCCTGGCATAGGCCCGCTCCACATTGATCCGCTGTGACCGTTCTTCGCTGGAATTGATAAGCAGTTGTTCGTTTTCCCCGCCGCCGCTAAGCCGCGGCCCCAAAACCTGCCGGAGCCGGATCAGTTCCGCTTCGGAAAGTCCCGCCAAATCAGCCAGCCATATCCGCAGGGTTGCCTTGGTATTGAGTTTGTTGACATTTTGTCCCCCCGGGCCGCTCGAGCGGGAAAAAGTTATTTCCCCGGAAACACGAAGGGATTGGCGCAGTAAAAAAATATCCAAGCAGGTTCCTTAGCCTATCGCCTTTTTAAGGTCCTCCGTTTTGTCGGTCTTTTCCCAGGGGAATCCGCTACGGCCAAAATGACCATAACTGGCGGTTTTCTGGTAGATAGATTTTCGAAGGTCCAGGGTTTTGATGATCCCCGCGGGGGTCAGATCAAAAACTTTTTTTACCGCCGCCTCAATCTTTTGTTCGCTTACCGCCGCGGTACCGAAGGTATCTACCATCACGGAAACAGGGAAGGGAACGCCGATAGCATAGGCCAGCTCCACTTCGCAGCGTTCGGCCAGCCGGGCGGCCACCACGTTCTTTGCCACATACCGCGCGGCGTAGGCCCCGGACCGGTCCACCTTGGTGGGATCCTTGCCGGAAAAAGCGCCGCCGCCGTGACGGCCCATACCGCCATAGGTATCCACGATAATCTTCCGGCCCGTAAGGCCCGTATCCCCGAAGGGGCCGCCCACCACAAAACGGCCGGTGGGGTTAATATAATATTTGGTCTTTTCGTCCAAAAGTCCCGTCGGTTCCAGTACCGGTTTTATGATACCTTCAATCGCCGCCGATTCTATGTCTTTGTAGGAAACATCCGGGTCGTGCTGATGGGAAACCACCACCGCGTCAATGCGTATTGGTTTGTACCCTTCGTATTCCACCGTCACCTGGCTTTTTGCGTCGGGCCGAAGCCATTTAATGGTTTTATTTTTTCGCAGTTTTGTAGCCTGGATTAAAATTTTGTGGGCCAGGGTAATGGGCAGGGGCATAAATTCTTTGGTTTCACTGCAGGCAAAACCAAACATCATGCCCTGATCCCCCGCACCCTGCCGGCCCTTGTATTTTTTAAGGCCCGTCCCGGAAACCCCCTGACTAATGTCCGGTGACTGGCTGTGGATCATGTCCAGTACCGCCATGGAATGATAATCAAGGCCGTAATCAGGATCGGTATAGCCAATTTCCTTCGCCACCCGCCGGACCACATCCTGAAAATCCACAAAAGTCTTGGTGGTAATTTCACCGCCCACCAGAACCAGCGATGTGGAAGCAAAAGTTTCACAGGCTACCCGGCTCTGGGGATCGTCTTTAAGGCAGGCGTCCAGAATAGCGTCCGAAACCTGATCGCAAAGCTTATCGGGGTGTCCTTCTCCAACGGATTCGGAGGTAAAAAAGTAACGGCGGTTTTCCATGGCAATCTCCTAGTTATTCTCTATATTTACTAAACATAGTCCAGTATGTTTATCCGTTTATACTATACCGGCAACTACAAAATGTTTCAATTAAAACTGAAGCTAAAGCGTCGATGAATCCGTTTTCAAACAAAAAACCCCGCCCTGCGGCGGGGTCTACAAGGAACTTGCTGCCTCGATTACCTGGAAATCCTGGCGGCCAGGTTTTTTAGTATCGAAGCGGCGTTAGGCTTGCTCTGCCTTTCGTACTGAGCGGCCGTAACGAGCATTGCCGCGCGGACTGCCGCGTTCGCGCCCGCATCGTTCAGGTTTCTCTGAAGTTCGGGAATAACAAGCTTGTCACCCACTTCAAGAACATCAGGATCCTTTACGACTTCGGCAGACCCAAGCTGGATAAGCGGAAAGAAATATCTATTCGGCTCACCATACTTACCGGCAGCAATGTTAGAAAGCGTATCACCCTTAACAACCGTGTAGTTCGATGCGCCATCAAGAATAATGACTCCCCGGGGAGGGGGAGGCGGCGGCGGCGCATCAGCTACCGGCGCGGGGGCCGGCGCGGGAGTACCGCCACAAGCAACAACTACAAAGAAGATAAGGACGACCAGTAAACTAAAAAAAACTTTTTTCATAGACTGTCCTCCACCTCTTAGTATGGTCAAAAACAGCCCGAAATGCAAGCCAAAAGCGGTTTTAGTCCAAATCCAACCCCGTGATATTCTCTGCGGGAAGGCTAAAAACAATCCCCTGGGCTTTGGAGGCTATGCCGAAACGCTGGCTTACCGCCTGCATTATGGGAAGGCGGTTGTTCCGGCTGGTCAATATGGTGATTATTTCTTTTTCATCCTGGACAGAGATGCCAAAAAATTTAACCGGCCCCTGGTGAACAAGTCCCCGGGCACTAATCACCGTTCCCCCGGAAGCGCCGGCTTTCCTGGCGCAGGCCATCAACTCTTCACTAAAACCCTGGTTTGCCATAATAACGACAAGATCGTGCTTTTTCTGGCTCATCTTTCTTGTTTCCTTCTTCTCTTCTTCGCTGATATTCTTATGAATACTTTCCTTGAACACCTGGAGCAGGGGCTTGTTAATTCCCGACAGGGGTATGGTAAAGGCGATTCCCGCTCCGGGATTGTGAAGTCCCAAACTTTTGCTCACCCGCTTAAGCAACACCGGCACCATAACGTTCTGTTCCAGGCAGATAACCACCGCTTTTTCGCTGGATCCGATTCCCAGCAGATCCAGAATTTCCGAGCTGGCCGTACCCCAGCCCTTACAGATAAAGTGAAACCGCACATGGGATTCTTCAAGGATTTCTGTAATCTCCTTCGAGTTTGACCAGTCCAGGATAAAAATGACAAAATCAAGAACCGGCATATCCGGCGTTGCGGGTACGCCTTTGGCTTCCGCGGCGGTTTTTTGCTTCCGGGGAACAGGCAGCAGCTTTTTTTTAGGTTTCGCGGTTTTTCCGGTTTGCGGCGGTTCTGCCTTTTTCGGCTTTGGGGTACTCATACAGCCCCCTCGTAATCGTATTCGATGATTACCCCCGAATCATCCAGAGCCAGGGCTTCCAGTTCATCCCTGGAAAGTTCGTCGGAGGTCTTTAGTTTCTTCCGGTAAATAAGACCCATAACCTGGATAACAATCAGGGGCGTCATGGCCACCATGGCTACAATACCGAAAGCGTCTATCATCAGGTTACCCCCTACTCCTTCACAGGTTCCCATGGCCAGGGGAAGCAAAAAAGTGGATGTCAGGGGACCCGAGCAGACACCGCCGGAATCAAAGGCTATGCCGGTAAAAATAGCCGGAACAAAAAAAGTCAGGACCAGGGCGATAATATAACCGGGAACCAGGATCCACAAAAGGGGTATTCCCAGCAGTATTCTGAGCATGGAAAGGGCCAGGGCCGAAGCCATGCCGATGGACAGACCCTGCTTCATGGCCTTTTGGGGAATGGCCCCGGAAGAAATTTCCTCCACATCCTTAACCAAAACATGCACCGCCGGTTCCGCTTTTACAATAAAATAGCCGAAGAGCATCCCCAGGGGAACGAGAATCCACCGAAAGGGCGCAACCGCCAGTTCGGCCCCCAAAAACTGGCCTACGGGGATAAAGCCCACGTTCACTCCCGTAAGGAACACAACCAGCCCGATAAAGGTATACAAAAAGCCTACCCCTATCCGGGCCAGCTGGCGCCGGTTATAGCGCCGGGAAATAAGCTGGAAAATCAGGAAAATGACCAGGATGGCTCCCAGGGCCTTAAGAACATCCGTGGCATAGGTGGGAAACTCGAAGGCAAACAGTTCCACCACGTCCCTGGAAGTAATTACCGCGGGAATTCGGTGGCTTTCCACCGCGGCGCCTTCGGGATTAAAGAAAATCCCCAAAAGGAGAACCGCTAAAATGGGGCCCACACTGCACAGGGCCACCAGGCCGAAACTGTCGTCCCGGGAATTTTTGTCGGTCCGAATCGCCGCGAGCCCCAGGCCCATGGAAAGGATAAAGGGCACGGTGATAGGCCCGGTGGTTACGCCGCCGGAATCAAAGGCAACGGGGACAAAATTCGCGGGGGCAAAAAAAACCAGCCCAAAAGTGATAAAGTAAAACACAAACAGCAAAACGGACAACCGTATTTTAAGGAAGATCCGCAAAACGGACACCACCAGAAAAAAACCGACCCCGCAGGCCACGGCAAAAATAAGGTTAAAATAGGGAATCGACGGAACCTGATGGGCCAGTACCTGGAGGTCCGGTTCCGCAATGGTAATCACCAGCCCCATGACAAAGCTGACCATCAGGACAAAGACGAGATTGGAAGTCTTCGTCAGCTGAATGCCGATCCCTTCGCCCATGGGCATCATCGCCATATCCGCGCCCATGGTGAAAAATCCCATCCCCAGCACCAGAAGAGAAGCACCTACGATAAAAGTAAGGATCGTTCCCGTGGGCATGGGTACCAGAAAGACACTGGCGATAAGCACTATCGCCGTTATGGGGAGTACCGAGGAAAAAGCCTCCATGATTTTTTCTTTGAGTATTTTGTTCACCTTAACACTATACTATTGCATTTAAGCCATCGTCAATGATATAACAACAATATGGTTTTCTTTTTGGAGAAAAAACCGACAATTCCCTTTTTGGCGCTGTATCTTATCCTTGCGGTGGCAGGATCCTTTGCTATTTCCAGGGGAGAATTCTTTTACGATGCCCATGATCCGGACATGACGGAAAAATTTTTTACGCCCGGCGATCGGCCCGCGGACTGCCTGCCGGGAAACGCTCTGGTTATCCGCAGAAACAGCGGATCGGACGCTTCTGTGCTGCGCGCCCTGTCACCCCGGATCATCATGCAGACCAATGTCGAACTGAAGGAAGCGGCTATTATCCGGTCGCCCTTTCACACTAACGTTAAAACCGCGTATTTCACGATAAAAGACTCCATTTTGCTAAAACTTAGAATCTGATTCCTTACCCCAATCTTTCTTTCATTAAATTCATTTCCCTTTGATTCCCCATGGCGAACGTCAGGGGGGAGGAGGCGCTATGTTACTCAACGAGGTTTTTAACAAAGAGTTAATAAACCTGAACCTTAAAAGTACCATCAAGGAATCTGCTTTTGTTGAACTGGTTGACGCAATAGCCGACCTTAACCCCGTCCTTAACCGGGAACAGATGCTCGGAATAATTCAGGACCGGGAAAACAAAATGAACAGCGCCATTATTTCCGGTGTTGCCATACCCCACGGCTGTTATCCGGGGATCAACACGGTTATCGGGGCTCTTGGCGTTTCCCGGAGCGGCATTGATTACCAGACCACGGATAAAAAGCCGGTCCATGTGGTTTTTATGATCATCATGGGCGAAGGCTGCCGGGAAACGCATCTGCGGGTACTAAACCGCATTCTGGCTTTAATCAATTCGGAAGTCCTGGAGTTTCTGCAAAAGGCCGCGGATCCCCAGGAGGTGTACAACATGCTGGCCCGTTTTCATTAGGAGGAATAATGACTATTATGGAAATGCTTGGACAAAGTACCATCTTAACGGTACTTGGTATGTCCGTGGTTTTTATTTTTTTATGGCTTATGATTATATGTGTTACCCTTACCGGCAAGGCAATACACAAGATGGGCCTGGACAAGGATGTTACGGCCCCGCCGCCGGCTCCCCGGACCAAGGGAGTAACGCCGGAAGTGACATCGGCCATTACTGCCGCGGTGGTGGAATTCAGGAAAGAGCAGTCATAAACCAGTTCATACCGGGCCAGCCGTCTTGGCGTTTTACTACCGGCCGTATACACTTCTAGTACGGAGGAACGTATGGAATTCCTGGTAGAAGGATTTCTTGCGGTAAGCTGGAAACAGCTTATCATGTTTGCTGCGGGCTTTTGCCTGATATACCTGGCCATAAAAAAAGAATACGAGCCCGCCCTGCTTTTGCCCATGGGTTTCGGGGCAATCCTGGTAAACCTTCCCTTAAGCGGGGTGTTAAACCAGGTGATGCCCGGAGTAGGCGAAACCCACGGGATTATCCAGTGGATGTTTGAAACGGGCATTGCCTCTTCGGAGCTAATGCCCCTGCTCCTCTTTATCGGCATTGGGGCCATGATAGATTTTTCGCCCCTCCTGTCCCGGCCGGTGTATCTGCTCTTTGGCGCGTCCGCCCACTTTGGCATCTTTGCCACCATCACCCTTTCCTGCCTACTGGGGTTCAGCTTAAAAGACGCCGCAGCCATCGGCATTATCGGCGCGGCCGACGGCCCTACCACCATACTGGTATCCCAGGTACTCCGCTCGGCGTACCTGGGCCCCATAGCGGTCGCGGCCTACTCGTATATGTCCCTGGTACCGATCATTCAGCCCCTGACCATAAAACTTATCACCACCAAAAAAGAGCGGATGATACGAATGGAAAGCGTGGCCAGTGATGACGTGCCGCGGATCCTGAAAATCCTGTTTCCCATCGGGGTTACGATTCTGGTCGGTTTTATCGCCCCCGCCGCGGTAGCCCTTATCGGGTTCCTGATGTTCGGCAACCTTATCCGGGAATGCGGTGTGCTGGGTTCCCTTTCGGAGGCGGCCCAGAAAACCCTGTCCAACCTGATCACCCTGCTCCTGGGCATAACCATTGCTTTTACCCTGCAGGCGGAAGCCTTTATCACCATGGATACCCTTAAGATCCTTGCCCTGGGCCTGGCGGCGTTTATCTTTGATACCGTGGGAGGGGTACTGTTTACCAAGATGCTGAACCTGTTCCTGAAAAAGAAAATCAACCCCATGATAGGAGCGGCGGGAATCTCCGCCTTTCCCATGTCGGCCCGGGTTATCCAAAAGCTTGCGCTACAGGAGGACCCCTCCAATATTTTTTTAATGCATGCGGTCAGCGCTAACGTGTCGGGGCAGATCGCCTCCGTTGCGGCCAGCGGCCTGGTATTAAGCCTTATCCTGGGTTATTTATAAAGGAGGATTATATGGACCCCGCAATTGTACAGAATGTGCTGAATTCCCTGAACATGATGTGGAAGGGTATGGCGGGCCTTTTTGTGGTCTGCGGCGTCATGGCGATCCTGACGGCGCTGATGGTAAAATGGTTTTGGCCAAACCGGTAATTCCGAATTCAAGACAACCACGGACAGACACAGATTATGGCGAGTCCGCTTTATAAAAGGAGGCGGTACAATGGAAAATCTTGCTCACTGGGTAATCGTCGCGGGCGGCATTGTTATTGTTCTTGTTTTGGCCTCCGGCCTTATCGTCTTTTTCCGTGAAGCGAAACGGAACTGGGCGTCATTCTGTTTCCCCAACGAAGGCGATGTTAAAGAACTGCCGGCCCTTAAAGAAGCCTATGGCGACAGCCTCGAAAAGCGCAACGAGTTCTGGTTCGGCTTCGGCCAAATCGTCATTGTCGCCCTGATCATCATCATGCT
>JAISBN010000100.1 GCA_031266175.1 Treponema sp.
CCCATGATCTATTCCCTGTACCTGTCCTTTACCCAATACAACATCCTCGAACCCCCCAAATGGACCGGACTGCGGAACCTTTTCGTCATGTTCGCCGGTAACGCCGAATACCCCCGGGACACCCGGTTCCTCAATTCTCTGCTGGTAACCCTCCGGTTTGTGTTTGTTTCGGTGCCCCTCAAACTGATCTTTGCCCTGGCGGTGGCCATGCTGATGAACCAGAAGCTCCGCCTCATCCCCTTTTACCGGACCATCTACTATATCCCCACCCTCCTGGGGGGCTCGGTGGCCATCGCCGTGCTGTGGCGGCGGCTTTTCGCGGCGGACGGGATCGTCAACGCCATCCTCCGGGGGGCGTTTAACGCCGACCCGCCGGCGTGGATCTCCAACCCCCGGTACGCCCTGTATACCCTGATACTCCTGGCGGTCTGGCAGTTCGGCTCCCCCATGATCATCTTCCTCGCGGGGCTCAAGCAGATCCCCCAGGAATATTACGAGGCCGCCAGCGTGGACGGGGCGGGAAAGGTCCGGCAGTTTTTCGCTATCACCCTGCCGAGCCTGTCCCCGATTATCTTTTTTAATATGGTGATGCAGATGATCAGCGCCTTCCAGTCCTTTACCCAGGCGTTTATCGTGTCCGGCGGCCAGGGCGGGCCCCTGGATTCCACCATGTTCTACAGCCTCTACCTCTACCTCAAGGGTTTCGCCTTTTACGAAATGGGCTATGCCTCGGCGATGGCGTGGGTACTCCTCCTTATTATCGCCGCCCTGACCTTCCTCACCTTCCGCCTCTCGGGGACCCTGGTGAGTTACGGAGGCGGGGAATGAAACGCCAAACCGGAAGGCTCCTGTGGGCCGGATTTTCCAACGGGATTATTATTGTTTTAGGGATAGGGATGCTCTACCCGGTGATATGGCTCATCATGGCGTCCTTTAAGACGGGGAATACCATCTTTAGCGATCCGAGCCTTATCCCCCGGACCGTGACCCTGCAAAACTATGTCCAGGGCTGGCAGGGGATCGGGATCGTGGGGTTCGGGACGTTTTTCAGGAACTCCTTTTTTATCTGCGTCCTCTGCGTGGTTTTTAACGCGGTGTTTTGTTCCCTGACCGCCTACGCCTTTGGCCGGCTCAAGTTCGCGGGGAGGAACTTCTGGTTTGCCCTG
Source organism: Treponema sp. (assembly GCA_031266175.1). Classification (GTDB taxonomy): domain Bacteria; phylum Spirochaetota; class Spirochaetia; order Treponematales; family Breznakiellaceae; genus JAISBN01. Next base: position 1,167 of record JAISBN010000100.1, read on the forward strand.
ATGATGCTCACCCTGATGCTGCCCGGCCACGTTACCACCATTCCCCGGTACATCATCTTCCGGACCTTCGGCTGGATCGACACCTACCTTCCCCTGGTGGCGCCGAAACTTTTCGCCACCGACGCCTTTTTCATTTTCCTGTTGGTGCAGTTTATCCGCAGCCTCCCCAAAGACCTGGACGAATCGGCCCTGATTGACGGCTGCGGCAAATTCGGCATCTACATCAGGATCATCATCCCCCTTACGGTCCCCGCTATTATTACCACGGTGCTTTTTACCTTCCTCTGGACCTGGGACGACTTCTTTAATCAGCTTTTGTATCTTAACTCGCCGCCCATATACACGGTTCCCATGGGGCTGCGGCTTTTTATCGATTCTTCGGGTATGTCGTCCTGGGGTTCCATGTTTGCCATGGCGGTACTTTCTATTGTTCCCTGTTTCATTCTTTTCTTTTCCCTGCAAAAGTATTTTGTCCAGGGAATTTCCACTACGGGTATCAAGGGATAGTTTATCCCATAAATTTTATGGAGGTTTTATGATGAAAAAAATCGTATCACTTTTAGTTGTTTTAATGACGAGCGCCATCCTTGTCTTTGCGGGCGGCGGCGGCCAGCAAAGCGGCGGCGCCGGGACTTCCCCGGGAAGCGGTTCCGCCGGTACGGTTACGCTCCGGTGGGCTTTCTGGGGAAGTGAGAGCCGGGTAAAGCAAAGCCAGGCGGCTATTGACATCTTTGAGGCGGCCAATCCGGGAATCAAGGTGAACATCGAGGTTTCCGGGGGAACCGGGGATCACTTTAACAAGGTTGATACCCAGCTTGCGGGCGGCGCCGGACCCGACATCATTCAGATGGGAGGCAACTTCCCCGACTATGTCGCCAAGGGTATCCCCCTCAACCTGAACCCCTACAAAGGCGGGCTCCTGAACGTTTCTACTATTGACGCCGGGGCCATTGAGGCCGGTTCGGTGGGCGGAAATCTCTACGGCGTTTCCACCGGGGCTACCATTCCCGCGCTGGTCTACAACAAGACTCTCCTTGAAAAGGCGGGCCTTCCCCTGCCCAAGGTTTCCCAGACCTGGGATGAATTCCGCTCCTACCTTGCGTCCATCAAACCGAGACTTCCCTCCGGCGTGTACCCTCTGATGGATTTTGGTTCCACCTCTTCCGGTTCCACCGGTTTTGGTTACTGGCTGCGCTGGAACGGCACCCCGATTTACGACGATGTGAGCGGAACCACCAAGGTTACCTCTGCGGACGCCAGGAAATTCCTGGATCAGTTCAAGGATTACCGGGATAACGGTTTTGTTCCTCCGGCGGATATTTCCGCGGGCTATGCGGAAACCAATGTGGATTCTTCGTCTCTCATCGCCGGTAAAGTAGCCATCGGCTATATTGTTTCCAACCAGTTTGGCAATTACCAGGCCGCCATACAGGACGAGCTGGATCTTATTGAGATCCCCGGCGCCGCGGCGACCAAGGCCCTCTGGCCCCAGTTAAGCCAGGTATACACGATCAACGCCGCTTCCAAGAACATCGACGCGGCGGTAAGGTTCGTCAACTTTCTGGTGAACAACCCCGATGCCGGAAAGATCATCGGCAACGACCGGGGGATTTCCTCCTCCTCGACCTTCCGTCAGGGAGCGTCCTCAGTGGCCACGGCGGCGGATCAGAAGGTCTTTGCCTATCACGACATTGCCGGGCCCCACACGTCTCCCGAGACCCCCCACCTGCCCAACGACACCGAGCTGAACAGCACCCTTAACCTCATCTACCAGCGGGTAGCCTTCGGTCAGAGTAATACCACCCAGGGCGGTCAGGAGATATACGATCTCTTGGTCCGCCTGGCAAGGAAATAGGGTAGTTTGTTGCGAAC
>JAISBN010000102.1 GCA_031266175.1 Treponema sp.
TGTGGACATCCAGCCCTATGTAGTACTCTTTCATCAGTGCCTCCTGTGTTAAATGTGGTAATTCTACCACAGGTAGTAAACCCACGGCTTTTAACCGGGGGCACTTCATATTGTCTCCACCCTGCCCGCCTTTGGCGGGCAGGCAGTGGTTACAGCGCCCTCCATGGCGCCCCTACGGGCATCGGCATCCATGCTGGATTTTGAGCTTACAGTTTGCTACGCAAACCGCGGATGAAGAAATTAGTGAAATAGTAAATAAACTAAGTGTATTAATAAACCAATAGAATAATGGTTCGCGGGCGCAATCACCACGGACAGACACAGACCACCACGGACAAAAGCAGGGATTTGGAACCAAAAGTCCGTGTTTGTCCGTGAGTCCGTGGTTGAATTCGGAATTACTGCTTTACCAGGCCCTCTATTGTCATGTATATCCAGGGGATAAAGATCGCCGGGATAAGGTTTGCCACCTTGATTTCTTTGCCGCCATCTGTGATGGCACCGCCGCCATTTCCCGGCAGGCAGACAAAGTTAAATCCTATGGCGGCCACGAGGAGGCTCCCCACGGCGGACATTTCGGTGATGACGCCGGGGGTAAGAAGGTCCTTTACCGCCATCGCCAGCAGGGCAATCCCCCCCTGGTACAGCAAAACGGGGATGGCGGAAAAAAAGACTCCGATGCCCATGGAAGCGCCGAATACAATGGAAATGGAACCGTCCAGGATGGACTTGGCGTAGAGGGTTTCGTGGTTCCCCGAAAGCCCCGACTGCATGGAGCCGACGATGGCCATGGAGCCGGTACAGAACAGGATACTGGCGGACACAAAGCCCCGGGCAAAGGATTTTGTTCCGCCGTCTGTGACGGCGACGCCGCCGGCGGCGGCGTTTTCCGGACCGGCTTTTCCCGCGCCCAGTTTCCGCTCCGCCCAGCGGCCCAGGGAATTCATCCGCCGGTCAATATCAATCAGTTCCCCCGCCAGAGCGCCCAGGACCATACTCATGATAAGAAGCAGCACCCGGCTGTTATCCAGGGCGCCCCGGATTCCCACATAGATAATGGCGAGGCCTATGCCCCTTTTCAGCATGTCCTCAAAACGCTCCGGTATGCCCCGGATTAAAAAACAGCCCAGCAGCGAACAGAGCGCCACCGTAACGGCATTGACTACAGGTCCCAGCATTGTATCCCCTTACTTGAAACAGCGTTGCGGTATGCCGTACTATGGAGCAGAACGGAGCGAATGACAAGAGGATGGCCCTGACGATACTGCGGATACTTATCCATCCCCTGCTGGTCCTCCGGGGTTTCCGCTGTATCCTTATCATCGTTAACAACTTTTTCCTGTTCCAGTTCCGGGCCGCCCTGTTTCCCGGCAGAATACCGGTGTCCAGGGTGGAACATGTCCTGGACGAGCGGATTCCCTTTAATCCCCGGTTTGTCCGGATCTATCTGGATTTTGTTTCGTTCTGGGTACGCGCCGCGGAATTCCTCTGTACCCGTTACGGGAAAGCGGGGGTTGCCCTGGCGGCGGATTTTATCGATTCCATTGCGGAACTGTACCCCGCCGCCATGGAGATCTACGCGAAAAACCTTTCCACCACCCGCCGGCCCCGGCCCCGGGAATTCCGCTTTCGGATGATCCACCTCTTTGATCCCCACCTGATGTGCATTCCCAGCCTTCATGTGATGATTGTGATCCGGACCTATACCAAACTCCGGGCCTGCGTGCGGTCCATGGGGGAAGAAGAGATCCTCCGCCCCCTGACGGAAAGGATCTTCCGGGGCGCGCTGACCATTACCGAAGCGGTTCTCTACATAAAACAGCACAGCATTAACTGTATCGCCGCAGCCCTCTACTGCATGAACCGCCTTGACCCCCAGGGCTTTTCCACCGCCGAGGCGGAGGGTTTTGTCTACGGCCTTTTCAGAACCGGAGAAGCCCCGGACATACCCCCGGAATACGCCCCCTTTTACGGGGAGCCCCTGATCCGGAGCGGGGACATCGCCTGGCTGCGGGAACATATCATAAGCCTGTACCGGATGTTCCTGGAATCGGGCGAAGCGGACTGGACAAAGCCAATCCTTGACTATTTAAACCATCTGCCCCACAATGAACTATCGTGATCGATACAAAAAGTTCCGTATCCAGAGCCGTGGAGCTTGGCGCCAGGGAGGCGACGGTGCTGGAGAATTCCTCCATCCGGGTCATGATCGACGACATCGGCGGCATGACCCCCGAACTGTCGGGGAACCATTCCGGCGGCTGGATAAACGCCCACTGGATGCCCTGGTTCCGCTCCACCAGCAGCCATCCCTACAATGATTCCGAACACGGCTCCTTCTGGAAATCCAACCTGCTGTACCATATTGCCGGGGCCTTTCCCTGCATCCCCAATTTCGGCCCCGGACACATTGTAGACGGCGTCCCAATCCCCCCCCACGGCTGGACGGCCGGCCAAAAGTGGCGCTATGTCACCAGTGACGCCGTCACCGGTGACGCTGTTACTCGTAACGCCGCCGCCGGGGATGCCGCCGTTGGTGACACTGCCGGTAATGCCGCCGTCGGCGCCGGCGGTAACATCGATGAAAGTACCGGAGCCATCTGGGCCCTTTCGGTGATGGAAAGTCCCAACAAGGGAATTCCCCTTTCCTTTAGTAAAATCGACGTCCTTGTTCCCGGCCAGGCGGTTTACTATACCAGCATCCGGGTACGGAACCGGGGATTCCAGGACATTGAAATCTGCGCGGCCTGGCACAATACCCTGGGCTCCCCCTTCCTCCACGAGGGGTGCCGCATATCCGCCGCGGCGGAAAAATGGATGACCCCGCCGCCGGGGGGGGAATTCGACACCACCACCAGGCTTGCCCTGGGGGCGGAATTCGGCAGCCTTTCCAGGGCGCCGCTTTTGCGGGGAGGAAAGGAGGATATTTCCCTGGTATCGGCGCCCGCCGGGTACACCGATTTTGCCGCCGGAGCCGTGCCCCGGACCGCGGCCCTGACCTGGCTGGGGGTGATCAACCCTTCCCTTAAAATGGCGTACCTTACCTTTAGCCCCGGCCCCGGCGCGGCGGGGGAAGACGACATTGTCCTTTACTTTAACAACCTGTGGATGCAGTACGGCGGCAGGCCCTTTACGCCCTGGGCGCCCTACGAGGGGGGCCCGGATTTAAGCTACTGCCTGGGGCTTGAGAATTCCGTTTCCGCCTACGCCTACGGGCTTGAATTTGCCCGGACCCTGCGCAGCCTGCTGGGGAATCCCACCACGATAAAAATCCCCGCCATGGGGCAAAAAACCCTGCGCAGCGGAATCCTTTTTGCCCCCTATGACGGCGCGGCCCTGGACGAAGGGATCGGTACGGTGCGGGGGGAAGAATCCGTCCTGGCCTGTTCGGGCAGGGAAACGGTCCGCTTCGCGGCGGACCCGGGTTTTAGGGTGCTGCGGGAACTTGAAAACCACCATGTATAAGAATTCCCCTATACTAAAACGGTGAAACAGCGGAGGCCCGGACTTCAAAGCCCCTATTACCGGTTTTTCAGGGAAGCGGTCTCCGCCATGGCCATTGCCGATAAAAACGGCATCCTGGTTTCCAGCAACGACAGCTTTACCGCCCTGATTAAGGGCCTGTCGGAAAGCTCCCCGGGCATTACCCTGAACGCCCGGTTCGGTTCCTCCCTTGATTTTCTTCCCATCCACGACGCGGTGCGGATATCGAACCTCCTTTCACAGCTGACTAACAGCGACATGCCCAGGATGGAATTTAAAACCCCCTATCACGACAAGCTTGGCAGCGTTCACTGGTTTAAAATCCAGGCCTGGAAGATGGGCCTGGACCCCAGGGTGGATCTTGCCGGCCGGGGGCCCTTTATCGGTTTTATCATCCACGATGAAACGGTGGAAAAAGAGGCGGAAGAAAAACTCCAGGAAAACATGCATATCGCGGAGATGGCCATGGAAGCCAAAAGCCGGTTCCTGGCTGCCATGAGCCACGAGATCCGTACCCCCATCCAGACCATCATCGGCATGACGGAACTGCTGGAAGATACCGCCCTCAACCCGGAGCAGTCGGAATTCGCGCAGCAGGTAAAATTTTCCGCGGAAGTGCTCCTTTCCCTGGTCAACGATGTTCTGGATTATTCCAAGATAGAAGCGGGAAAAATGGAACTGGAACGCACGGCCTTTTCCCCCGGGGAAACGGTGGAACAGGCGGCGGAAATGCTGGCCCCGGAAGCCGGCCAAAAGGGGCTTTCGCTGGTTATGGACATTTCGCCCGGGGGCCGGCTGCCCGTGCTGGGGGACCCGGGCAAGTTCCGCCAGGTGGTAATCAACCTGGTAAAAAACGCCGTTAAGTTTACCCCCCGGGGAACCGTTACCGTGGGTCTTTCCGCCGCTCCGACTGCGGATTTCCAGAACAAAACCATCACGGTCTCGGTGGCGGATACGGGAATCGGCATCCCCGAAGAAGCCAGGGAACGGCTCTTTACCACCTTTATGCAGGCCGATTCTTCCCATACCCGGAACTACGGCGGTACGGGGCTGGGACTGGCTATTTCCCGGAATCTGGTGGAATTGATGGGGGGAACCATCGAAATGGTCCCCAACCCCGGGGGCGGCTCGGTCTTCCGCTTTACCGTCCCCGCGGAGGGAGCGGGAACCTTCCAGTTGCCCGAGGAAACCCTTCAGCTGTCCGCGGAACCCCTCCGGGCGCCCGGCAGCGCGGAAGCGGAAACCGGCCTTCCGCCGGAATCCGCCGAACCCCCGTCCGGCGCGGAGCGATCCCCGCAGGCGCTGGTGGTGGAGGATCATCCGGTTAATCGGCGGCTCCTTGTCCTGATCCTGGAAAAAATCGGCGTCCGGGCCCTCTGTGCCGAAGACGGAAAGGAGGGGGTAGACAGCGCCCTTTCCAATCCGGTGGATCTGGTTTTTATGGACATCCAGATGCCCAGGATGAACGGCTACGAGGCGGCCGCGGAACTGCGCCGGCGGGGCTTTGCCAGGCCCCTTATCGCCGTTACCGCCGGCGGGGTTTCCGGCGAACGGAAGCGCTGCCTGGAAGCGGGGTTTGACGACGTGCTCCTGAAGCCCTTTAAGAGAAAAGACGTGGAAGCGCTGTACCGCCAATGGACGGGCCGGAACCAGGACTCCGGGCAGGATCCGCCATCCCCGCCGGTATTCAGCGCGAAAAATCTCCTTGATACCTTTATGCGGGACGAAAACAGCGCCCGGGAACTGCTGGGTTATTTTGTCCGCCGGAGCGCCGGACAGATGGAAACCCTGCCCGGCATGATCCGGGGGGGAAACTGGGAAGAAGCCCGGCGGCTTGCCCATACGATAAAAGGCAGTTCCATGACCCTGTCGGGCATGGAACTGGGAACGGCCGCCGCGGCCCTGGAAAAGGCCTGCCGGGAAAGGGACGCGCAAAAAGCCGCCGCGGCGCTGCCTCCCCTGAAGGGGGCGTTCCGGCGGTTTCAGCGCGCTTCGGAGGAGTACCTGTCGTCATGATCCTGTCCTGCATTCATACCCATACTACCTTTTGCGACGGAGCGGCGGACGTGGAAACCATGTGCGCCGCGGCCTTTGCCAAAGGTTTTGAATCCATCGGCTTCAGCTCCCACGCCCCGATTGCCGCGAAAACGGGGATCAAGACCTCCTGGCATCTTCCCGGCGAAAGGCTTGCCGAATACATTGACACGGTACTGGCGGCCCGCCGGCGCTGGGCGGGTAGGCTTAAGGTGTTTCTGGGGCTGGAGGTGGATTATATCCGGGGGCTCCGCGGGCCCGGGGACAGGGACATCCTGGATCTGCCCCTGGATTATACCATCGGGGCGGTCCATTACGTTCCTTCCCCCCGGGGGGAGCTTTTTGTCGTGGACGCCCCGGAGGAAGAATTCGTCCCCGGCTTCCGGGAGTATTTTGACAATGACGGAGAGGCCCTGGTCCGGGCCTACTGGGATGCCTACGGGGAACTTATCCGGGCCGGGGGCTGCGATGTCCTGGCCCATCTGGATCTGGTAAAGAAAAACAACGCCCGGCTCGGCTTTTTTTCCCCCGAAGACCCGGAGTACCGGCGGCAGCTTGCGGAAACCGTCGATCTGATTGCCGAAGCCCGTTCCCTGGCAACCCGCTCCGGGGCGGAAACGGAAAGCAGGCGGCCCGTGGTGGAAGTCAACACCGGGGGCATCATCCGCGGCCGGACCCCCGACGCCTACCCCTCCCTGGCAATGCTTCGGCTGCTTAGGGAGCGGAACGTTCCCCTGACGATCAACGCCGACGCCCATGCCCCGGACCATTTGGGGGGGGCCTACGGGACGGCGGCGGCGGACATGCGAAAAGCGGGCTACACAGCCATGCTTGTCTTTGATGGCCAAGCCGGAAAAGCCCGCTGGCGGGAAGAGCCGCTGGACCGGTAAACCTACCGGTTCCGCCGTTCCTCCGCGGTTTTACAGCTGATACACATAAGGGCATAGGGGATGGCCTCCAGCCTGTCCTGGGGGATACGCTTTCCGCACTTCATGCACAGGCCGTATTTTCCCTGTTCTATCCTGGTCAGCGCCGAGTCTATCAGTTTAAGCCGTTTCAGTTCCTGGGAACCCAGGGCTTCTATCATCTTCCGGTCTATGTCATCGGAAGCAATATCCGCCAGATCCTTGGGATCCATCCCCTCCACGATTTCCTTGAAATCTTCGCTGCTTACCATCAGGTTGGAAATAATCTCGGATTTAAGCGTCGTAAGGGATTGTTTCATTCGATCAATAAAGCTTTTTTCCATAATATGTTAACCTCATCGTAATCTTTGCAATTGTCTGCGTACAGTGCCGGATGTTTTTAATTTTGTCAATCCCCTTTCTTGTATAACAGCGCTTTTTTTCGATATTATTTTAATTATGGAAATATTGATCCTGGAAAACAAGGGCGATTCCGAAAATGATCGGGTTTTACGGCAAAAAGCAAAGCCGGTAAAGGATATTAACAACGATCTGAGAAAAACGGCCCAGGACATGATACAGGCGATGCACGACGACAAGGGCGTGGGCCTGGCGGGGCCCCAGGTGGGTTTTTTACGGCGGATCTTTGTGACCCACGCGGAGGGGGACGATACGAGGGTTTTTATCAATCCCTCGATTATCTGGACCAGCCAGGAACAGGCAGACGCCGAGGAAGGATGCCTCTCCGTGCCGGGGATCTGGGCGGATGTCAAGCGGCCCGAGCGGATCAAGGTTCAGGCCTGGAACGAGAAAGGCCGGGCCTTTACCCTGGAAGCGTCGGGAATGCTGGCCAGGGTGATTCAGCATGAATACGATCACCTGGAGGGCATCCTTTTTATCGACCGCCTGAGCGAAACAGGCCGGGAAAAGGCCCTTTCCAGGCTGGAAAAGCGTAAAGCGGTCTAGGGTGCAGGGTTCCCCTTCCCGGCGCCCGCGGATCCTCTTTGCCGGCAGCCCCGCCATTGCCCTGCCTTCGCTGCGGATGCTGGCCGAAAAGGCCCTGGCGGAAAATCCGCCCTGGACCCTGGCGGGGGTGCTTACCAACCCCGACAAACCCCGCCGCCGGAACGGCGGGGCGGAACCCACCGATGCGGGCCGGGCCGCCGCGGAACTGGGGGAAGCCTTTTCCCGGCTTGGCCGGGCCCTTCCCGCGGTCCTGAAGTACGACACCCTGAAAGCGGAAGCCCGAGAAGCGGCCGCGGCCCTGTCCCCGGATCTGCTGGTCTCCTTTGCCTACGGCCGTATCTTCGGCCCCCGTTTTCTGGGGCTTTTTCCCCTGGGGGGGATCAATGTCCATCCCTCCCTGCTTCCCCGCTACCGGGGCCCTTCGCCCATCCAGGAGGCGATCCTCCGCCGGGACGCCGTCACCGGCGTCACCGTCCAGCGGATCGCCGCGGAAACGGACACGGGGAACATCCTGGGCCGGGAAACGATTGCCCTGACCGGCCGGGAAACCGCCGAAACCTTAAGCGAAACCGCCGCCGCCGTGGGAGCCGGGGTCCTCCAAAAAGTTTTGGAGGACTTGGCCGCCGCGCTTCGTTCCGGGAGCGCGGTACCGGAAGGCCTTCCCCAGGCCGGGGAGGCCAGCTGGTGTTCCCTTATCGAAAAAGGGTCCGGCGTCATCGACTGGTCCCGGAGCGCCGGGGAAATCGACGCCCGGGTCCGGGCCTACTATCCCTGGCCCCTGGCCCGGACGGGACATAACGGGCAAACCCTTAACATCCTCCGGGCCCTTCCCTGGGAGGGGAAGCCGGAAATTCCTCCGGGATTGTCCCGGGAGCCCGGCAGGGTCTTGGGCATCGATAAAAAAACCGGTATACTGATACAAACGGGCAACGGGATACTTTCGGTTTCACTGCTCCAGTACCAAACCAGAAAAGCCCTTCCCTGGCAGTCTTTTATCAACGGCGCCAGGGATTTTACCGGTTCCCGTTTGACAGGGGGTGCGTGATACTATGGCGTTTAAAAACTTCGGCTTTGATCTGGAAGGCATCGAAGATTACATGGGCAACCATTTAAGGCTTTTTATTTCCTTTACCATCGGGCTTCTGGTCTTTGTGGGGATGATAGCCCTGTCTATTTTCTTTATTGCCGTCCGGGGCAAAGAACAGGTAATGGTTCCCGATGTGGTGGGCAAGGAATTGACCGGGGCGCTGCTGGAACTGCAGGAAAAGGAGCTTTTCCCCCTGATCCAGACACGTTTCTCCGAGGGGGGGGAAGAACGGGGACAGATTCTGGAACAGAGCCCCGAAGCGGGCACCATCGTCAAGGCCGAAAGGCGGATCAGCCTGGTGATAAGCCAGGGCCTGGCCCTGGACAAGGTAGGCAGCTATCTGGGGAAAAACATCAACGACGTCCGGTCGGAGATCCTGGCCCGTAATTCCCAGGCCGCGGATACCCCGGTAAGCCTGCGGGAGCCCTTAATGTACCAGTACTCGGAACAAACCGCGGGGACGGTGCTGCAGCAGAATCCCCCGCCGGGAGCGGACATCACCGGCCCGGTAACCCTGGAACTGGTGGTGAGCCGGGGCCGGGAGGATACCCGGATCACCGTTCCCACCCTGACAGGCCTTTCCCTGCAGGACGCCCTGGACAGGCTGAACCAGCTTAAAACGGCCAACTTTACCTTTACCATGAGCGGCGCCGCCGCGGGGAGAACCGCGGGGACGGTTTTTTCCCAGAATCCCGCCGGGGGAGCGGAGATAAACACCGGGGACAAAATAACCGTGGATATTACCGCCCCCGTGCCCGCGGAGGGCGAGGCGGTGGGATTGTTTAAATTCAACCTTCCCCTGAACCCCTATCCCCTTCCCCTGACGGTGGAAGCGGAACTTCCCAACGGAACAAGGCGGGGCCTGGTCAACGTTAACCATTCGGGGGGCGAATTCAGCATGCCCTATAAACTTCCCGCGGGTTCCGTTATAATCCTTTCCATGGTGAACCGGGAAATTTACCGGCAGACGGTACAGAATCAGACCGAAGCCCTTTCCACGGATATGCTATGAAAAAACTTTTGCTTAAAAACCTTTTTTTGCCGCTCCTTGTCTGCCTTGGGGGCATGGGCTTTGCCCAGACCGATGTCCAGCCCGGACAGGACCCTGCCGAGCTGATTGGCGTCACCTTAACCGACCTGATAGGCCGTTTCGGCGTACCCAAACAGGTGTATGCCGTCCGGGGAGTCGCCGCCTGGCAGGACGACGTGGTCTTTGTCTATGACGCGGGGGAATTTTATATCTTCGGCAACCGGGTATGGCAGCTTATGTTCCGGTCCGCGTACAACATTAAGGAAGGCGACAACCGGGCGGTGGTCGGCCGGGTGATGGGGGAAGGCCGTAATTTTGACGGGTATACCCTTTTCCAGCTGCCCGGCAAGGCCTGGCCCGTCATGCTCCGGGTAAACTGGGATGCCTCCGGACGGGCGGCGGGAATTTATATTTACCGTTCCGATTTTTAGGAGCTTCCATGGCCAGGGTTTGTCTTTGCCTGACCGGAAAGACTCTTTCCCGGAATCTGGCGGCAATAGAAAAGTATCGCAGATGCATTGATGTTGCCGAACTCCGGGTGGACTGTCTTGATCCGGACGAACGTTTTTTGATCAGGGATTTTCCCGGACAGGCGGGCCTGCCGGTGATTCTGACCATCCGGCGCAGAATCGACGGCGGTTACTTTGACAGCGGAGAAGGGTTCCGGATATCGCTGTTTTCCCGGGGGCTGGCCTTTGCCGAAGTGGACCGGCGGCGGAACTTCGCCTATGTGGATCTGGAAGAGGACATAGACGTGCCGAGCCTGGAAGAGGCTGCCAGAACCTTCGGCACCAGGATTATCCGGTCCTGCCACAACCAGAACGGCATTTACGACAACATGGCGGAAAAGATCCGCGGCTTGGCCCGAACCGGGGACGAAATCGCCAAGCTGGCGGTCATGCCCCGGGATCTGGGGGATGTGATCAAGGTCTACCGGGCTGCCAAAGAAACCTCGGGGATGGAAAAAATAATCCTCTGTATGGGAGACTTCGGGACCAACACCAGAATTCTCGCGGCCCATGCGGGATCCTTTTTAAGCTACACCTCCGACCCGGAGCTGCTTCCTGCCGCTCCGGGTCAGATCGATCCCGAAACCCTGGTAAAGCACTACCGCTTTCGGGACATTACCGCCAGGACAACAATTTACGGCGTGGTGGGTTTTCCCCTTAAAACCACCTTCAGTCCCCGGATCTTCAATACCGTATTCGGCCACGAAAAGATCGACGCGGTCTATGTGCCCTTTCCCGCCCAAAACCTGAATGATTTTCTTCATCTGGCGGCGGAACTTCGCGTTGCCGGAGCGGCGGTTACCATCCCCTACAAGGAAGAAATTATCCCCCGGCTCCGGAACGTTTCGGATACTGTCCGGAAGATGGGCGCCTGTAATACCATCAAGACCGACAAGACCGATCATTCCCCGGACTGGGACGGAATCAATACCGATGCTCTGGGATTTTCCGAATCCCTGCTGCGCTTTACGGGAAAAAAGAATCTCCGGGGCATGAAGATTACCGTTGTCGGCGCCGGCGGAGCGGCCAGGGCGGCGGTATCGGAAATACACCGCCTTGGGGGCCGGGGCCTTATTTTGAACCGTAATTCGGTCCGGGCCCGGGAACTGGCCCTGGAATACCGGTACAAGTGGGGGGGGCTGGACAGCCAGGCCCTTGACACCATGGAGCGGTATTCGGATATTATAATCCAGACCACGCCGGTGGGAACCTACCCCAATATAGACGATGATCCCTTTGAGCTGTATCACTTTAAGGGGCATGAAACGGTGATGGATCTTATTTACAACCCCGAAGAGACTGCCTTTTTACGACGGGCCAAAGCGGCGGGCTGCCGGATCCTGAACGGCCTGGAAATGCTTATCAGGCAGGCAAAGTATCAGTATCAGTATTTTTTTGAAAGAGACTTTCCGGACCAGCTTATCCCAAGGCTGGAGGAAATCATAAGGAGGAAGGCATGACGGAAGAAGCCGGAGATATTATTGCCAGGGTAAAGGTGCTGAGGGAAATTGAGGAAATTTCCAGGGAAGAACTGTCCAGGGAGCTGGGTTTTGACAGCGCCGAATACGCCCAGTGGGAATCGGGGGAAAAGGATTTTCCCATCGGCCCCCTGGTGGAAATTGCCGCCCGGTTTAAGGTGGACCTGGCGGAGCTTATCAATGGCAGGCCCTCACGGCTTACCACCTACTGTATCACCAGGGCGGGAAAAGCCCCGGAGGTAAGCCGCCGGCCCATGTACAACTACTGGAACCTGGCCTACAAGTTTCACAACAAAAAGGGCGAACCCTTTCTGGTGGAGGCAAATCCCGAAACCGAAGACAAGCCCCTAAGCCTGAACACCCATCCGGGACATGAGTTTGACTATGTGCTGGAAGGCCGGCTCCTGATGTCTGTGGGGGGCCACGAGGAAGAGCTTGGTCCGGGGGACGCCATTTACTACGATTCCAACGAACCCCACGGCATGAAGGCCCTGGGGGGCAAACGGGCCAGATTCCTGGCGATGGTGCTTTAGGCGTGCCCGGACGGCAGCGCTTTAACAGCGCTTTACAATGAAGGACCTATAAAACATGTTAGTTTTGAAGGCTAACAAAAAAGGCGGTACAGCGGATGTGCGGACTCTTGAAACGTTTTTTGCCCAGGGAGGACTTTACTTCCTACGAGGACTTTTATCAGAACTATACGGTGAATATTCCCGATAACTTTAACTTTGCCTGGGATGTCATGGACGAGCTGGCCCGGACCAAACCCGGCGGCAGGGCTCTGGTATGGTGCGACGAAAAAGGGGCGGAGGCTTCTTTTACCTACGGTGATTTGTACAGCCTTTCCAGCCAGGCGGCCAATGTGCTGGTTCAGGCGGGAATCGGTTCCGGCGATCCGGTAATGCTGATTTTAAAACGCCGCTGGGAGTACTGGCCGGTACTGCTGGCCCTCCACAAGATCGGCGCCGTCGCCATCCCCGCCACCCACCTCCTGACGTCCAAGGACATTGTATACCGCTGCGACGCCGCGGATATCAAGGGGATCATCTGCGTGGATGAGCCGAAGATCATGGCGGCCATCGAGGATGCGGAGGAAAAGCTCTCCGTCCGCGGAGCTGGTGGCGCGGGCGGCGCCGGCAAAGCGGGTAAACCCGCGTTGCGCTATAAGGCTTTTATGCGCTCCGTTCATTCCGCGGACGCTCCCGCCGGGGCCGCCGCGAAGGGGTGGGTGGATTTTAAACCCCTGCTGGAAAAAGCCCCCGCGGAATTCGCCCGGCCGGAAAAGGTCAACTCCAACGATGATATTATGCTGCTCTACTTTACTTCCGGTACCACGGGGATGCCCAAAATGGTGCGGCATAACTTTGCCTATCCCCTGGGACACATCGTCACCGCCCGGTACTGGCACCAGGTCCGGGAAGGGGGAGTCCACCTGACCGTGGCGGATACCGGCTGGGCCAAGGCGGCCTGGGGAAAAATCTACGGTCAGTGGATCTGCGGCACGGCGGTTTTTGTGTACGATTATGACCGTTTTGTTCCGTCGGCAATGCTGGATGTGATAGTCAAGTACGAGCTTACTACCTTCTGCGCTCCGCCGACGGTGTACCGCTTCTTTATTAAAGAAGATCTTCCCCAATGGGATTTTTCTTCCCTTAAGCACTGTACCGTCGCGGGGGAACCGCTGGAACCGGAAATCTATGAACGGTTCCGCCAGGGTACGGGGATTAAGCTGCGGGAATGTTACGGCCAGACGGAACTGACCGTTACCTGCTGTACCTACCCCTGGCTTGACCCCAAGCCCGGCTCCATGGGAAAGCCTTCGCCGGGCTACGATATAGACCTGCTCCGGGACGACGGTTCTTCCTGCGACATGGGCGAAGAAGGACAACTGGTGGTCAGAACCGGCCGGCGCAAACCGGTGGGTATTTTTGACGGCTACTACCGGGACGATGCCCTGACCGGCTCTGTCTGGCACGACGACATCTACTATACCGGCGACATGGCCTGGCGGGACGAGGACGGCTACCTGTGGTTCGTGGGCCGCTCCGACGACGTAATTAAAAGTTCCGGCTACCGCATCGGCCCCTTTGAAGTGGAAAGCGCCCTGATGGAGCATCCGGCGGTGCTGGAATGCGCCATTACCGGAGTGCCCGATCCGGTCCGGGGTACGGCGGTAAAGGCGACGGTGGTACTGGCCAAGGGCTGGTCCCCTTCGGAGGAACTGAAAAAGGAACTTCAAAACCACGTGAAGAAGATCACCGCCCCCTACAAGTACCCCCGGATTGTGGAATTTGTAACCGAACTTCCCAAAACAATCAGCGGGAAAATTCGCCGGGTCCAGATTCGGGAAGGCGATTCAGGTAAAGCGGATGCATAACAGGTACCTTAATGCCGTTACCGATAACTCAAGCATCGACCCGGAACTTTTTGACCGGTTCAACGTCAAGCGGGGGCTGCGGAACGCCGACGGCACCGGCGTTCTGGTGGGCCTTACCCGCATCGGCGATGTCCACGGTTATATCCTCGACGAGGGGGAAAAGATCCCCGTGGACGGCCGGCTTTATTACCGGGGCATCGACGTGGAGGAGCTGGCAAAAAACGCCGCGGCGGAAAACCGTTTCGGCTTTGAAGAAACGGTGTACCTCCTGCTTTTCGGGAATCTGCCCAACAAAAAACAGCTTGAGGATTTTTGCGCCCTCATAGGGAACTCCCGGGCGCTGCCCAAAAATTTTGCCGAAGACTCGATCATGAAGGCCCCTTCCCGGGATATTATGAACAAGCTTGCCCGGTCGGTCCTGACCCTCTATTCCTACGACGAAGCGCCGGAAAACCTGTCCCCCGAAAATGTGCTACGCCAGTGCCTGGAGCTGATCGCCCGGTTTCCCACCATCGTCGCCTATTCCTACATGGCAAAAAAGCACTACTACGATCACGAAAGCCTTATCATCCACATGCCCGATTCGGGCCTGTCCAGCGCAGAAACAATCCTTTCCCTGATCCGGCCGGATCAGCACTATACCCGGCTGGAGGCGGAAACCCTTGACCTGGCCCTAATCCTCCACGCGGAACACGGCGGGGGCAACAA
Source organism: Treponema sp. (assembly GCA_031266175.1). GTDB lineage: Bacteria > Spirochaetota > Spirochaetia > Treponematales > Breznakiellaceae > JAISBN01. The sequence goes on from JAISBN010000102.1 coordinate 14,578, forward strand.
TTCAACCTTTGCGGTACACCTGGTATCTTCCGCCGACACGGACACCTTTTCCGCCATCTCCGCGGGGATCGTTTCCCTGAAAGGCTTTAAGCACGGCGGGGCCAACATCAAGGTGATGCGGATGATGGATGAAATCAAAAAGAACGTTAAACGCTGGGACGGCGAGACGGAAGTGGCCGGTTACCTGGAAAGGATTTTGCGGGGCGAAGCCTGCGACGGTTCGGGCCTTGTGTATGGACAGGGCCACGCCGTGTATACCAGGAGCGATCCCCGGGCGCGGCTCCTCCGGGACAAGGCGGCGGTCCTAGCGGAAGAAAAGCGCCTTACCGATGAATTCAACCTGTACCGGCTTATTGAGCGCCTTACTCCCGAGATCTTTAAAAAGGTCAAGGGCTCCGACAAGGTAATCTGTACCAATGTGGACTTTTATTCCGGCTTCGTGTACAAAATCCTGGGAATCCCCCCGGAGCTCTACACCCCTCTTTTCGCGGTAAGCCGGGTGGCGGGCTGGTGCGCCCACCGGCTGGAGGAGCTTGTCTCCGGGGGCCGGATAATCCGCCCCGCGTACAAATGCGTCCAGAAACGCCGGGAATACACCCCCCTGGACAAGCGGAAATAAACCCTCCGAAGGTCCACGCGCTCCGAAGCGTTTCGCGCACTCCGAACCGGCGGCTGGGTTTGCTCCGGGTCTTTAGTTGGAGCGCTCCTGAGCCAGGGCATAATCGGCTTCGGCCAGTTCCCGTTCACCCTTTTGGACGTAGGCGTTTCCCCGCAGGACATGGAGGAACGGCGAACCGGGGCTCATGTCAATTGCCCTGGTATAGTCGGCAATGGCCCGGTCGTAATCCCCCTTTTGGTAACAGGCAAGTCCCCTGCCATAGTAAGGATACGTCAGGCCGGGGTATAACTCGATAGCTTTGGTATAATCCCCGACAGCCCTGTCGTATTCCCCCTGCTTCATGTACACGTTGGCCCGGTTGTTGTAGGGGTGGGCGGATTCGGGATTCAGTTCGATGGCGGAAGTATAATCCGCCAGGGCGTTATCCAGATCGCGCTTTCCTTCGTAGGAAAGCCCCCGGTCATTGTAGGCCGCGAAGGTGTTGGATTTAAGGTCGATGGCCCGGGTGAATTCGGTGACGGCGGTATCAAAATCCCCGTCCAGATACGCCGCGTATCCCCTGGCATAGGGGTCATAATCCCCGTTAAGCCTGGCGGCCTCGCTGTAATCGGCCCTGGCCTGGTCATATTCGATCCTGGCGCTGTGGGCGTTGCCCCGGCCCGCATAGGCGTCGGCCAGTTCGGGATTCAGGGAAACCGCCTGGGTATACTCGTTGACGGCGTTCTCAAAGTCATGTTGGGCATAATAGGCATTGCCCCGGGCAAAATGTTCCTGGGCTTCTTTCTGGCCCTGGGTGGAAGCGCATCCGGACAGGACTGCCAGTCCCGCCAGGCAGATAATTAGGTATCTAACATACAGCGGCTTTTTCATATCCAGCTCCTCTGTTTTATGAATATACTTTACAGTATCAAAGATGCGGCCCCGGATGTCAAGATTTCGCATTGCGCCACAATTTTTCTAAGTGAAAAGGGGTGTGTGCGCCATAATAAAAATCTAGCCCAAATTAAACTGGTTCTACCTAGCATCAAGGGAGACCACATGGGGTTAGACATGAA
>JAISBN010000138.1 GCA_031266175.1 Treponema sp.
GCTCTTGTATCTGGCGAATAAGGCGTACCAGCTCAGCATCGGCTTCCCTCCGCTTTTGTGATACTCCGTATTTTGCCCACCGGTAATAGGCGCTGCAACTGACCCCGAATAATGCGGCCATCTCCCTAACGGTGTATCGGCAAGGACCCACACCAGCTCCATGCCGTGTGACGAAAGCCGCAAGGCTTTCGTCTTGGAATTTTGCTCTGCAAAACTCCATACACTAATTGTGGAGTTTGCAAAACAAACTCCAAGCTCAAAATGCCGTGCATTTTGAGCACCCCAGCGCTTCATGTTCGCCCGGCGAAAGCGGAACCGCAGCACCCGGGGCAGGGGCGTCTGGGCTTCTACTTCGGGGATGTCCCCGGGTATGGGTATCGGCGAGGGATGGGTGTCGTGGTTGGGGATGTGCATGGCCGTCCGGTCCTCGTCCGTTACCGGCGGAAAGCGCAGATACTGGTTGACAAAGGCCCGGATAGCCTTTTTGGACGCCCTTTTCGCGTCGTTCTTGGCCTCCCTGTCCACCCGGGTATAGGGCCCGGACATTTTGGAGTACGCCGTATACCAGTCCGCGTACATATCCGTGATGGCGGTGAGCACCGCCTGGGGAATGTGGGTCCATTCCGGCGTACTCCCGGAACATTTTCTGGTAACGTACTGGACCATAAACTTAAAAAACTGGTCAAAAACCGCGTCAATCAGAGAAAGATAATCCTGTCCCATACAAAAACCTCCATGGATGATTAAAAATAATTATTAAAAGGTTTCCTTTCGCGGCCAAAAGACTTCCTTTCACGATGAAAAGACTTCTTTTCGCGGCTAAAAGACTTCCTTTGGGGATTAAAAGACTTTTTTTCGGGGGTAAAAGAGCTCTTGCGGCGGGTAAAAGAACTTATACGGTAAGGAAAAGAACTTACGCGGCGATAATTCCTAGTAAATCTATCGGGGGGAGGGGGGGGTATAATTCCTTGCTATATAAGGAATTACGGAGCCGTTAGATGTTATGGCGCTCTCCGGGGTAAAGCCGGACGAAACCTTCGCCCTTACCCCGCTCCCCAAGCCTGCACTTAGCATAGATTTACGGTACCACAGAGCGAGCAATAAAGCAAGACCCAAAATCCAGCATCCGTGCTGGATTTTGGGTTTGCGCCACCCTTACGGGCGCAATCGGCATCCAAGGTAAAGAATTTAACCACAACGAACCTTCGGTTCGCCCACGCGGAAAAACACGGACCTGTTGTTTCAATTCCATGCTTTTGTCCGTGTTGGTCCGTGGTTATTTTTGAATTCGGAGAATTGCTACCCGGCCCGGGGCGGACCCTAGCCAGGGTTCCGGCGGATGAATTCCCGGTATTTTTCGGGATCGCTTTTAAAGGCTACGATGGGGGTTCCCTCGTCAAGCTGCGCCTTTTCCAGAGCCTTTGACGCTTCCAGAAGCAACCGGTCCGCTTCTATCAGCCTTCCCGAACGGGAACTTAAACCGGCAATAAGGTCGCCCTTGGCGTGGAAGTCGGAAAAACAGTTTTTTAAAATCCGGGAATGGAATTCTTCGGCCCTGATAATCCCGCTGTTCAGATCCGTGTTGGGAATGATAACCGTAATGCCCCGACCGCCGTATTCAAAGCTCAAATCCTTCAGGTTAAAAAAATCAACCGCTTCGCCGGCCAGTTTTTTGTAGAGCCTGCCGTCGCAGTTTACCCCGTCCGCGCATTTTAGCAGCAGAACCACCAGGTCCTGTTCCGAAGCGGCGCAGCGGTGCAGTTCCGAGGCAAGCCGGTCCCGGGTATAGGCTTCCCAGCCGATGCCGCTTCTGGGGGAGTAGAGGCCGTTAGGAGTATCGGAAGCACCGGGATTTGACGGGCCCTCTGGGGGCGCTTCGGATACCGGCCGGGGAAGCTCAAGTTCCGCTTCGTCAAAAAAATCATCCAGCTTAAAATTGTCGTCCCCCTCCGGTTCCGGCGGAAGATCGCCGGAAAGATCTTCAAAATCCGGAAGGTCCCCGTCTTCGAAGCCGTTCTCTTCATCCGCTCCGGCGGGTTCGGTATAATCCGTCCCGCCGCTTTCCCCGGAATCGTCCGGCGGGACAAAGTCGCCGAAGCCGTCAAGATCGTCAAAGTCATATTCCTCTTCCGGTCCGGCCTCTTCGGGGGCGGAAAGGCCCGAATCATCGGCGGCTCCCGAAGGGCCGGTATCCCGGGAAAAATCCGTTTCCCCGGTTTTCCTGGGGCCCGCTTCTTCCTGATCCGGGGAATCCGCCCTTACCGGGGATTTTGTTTTAAGAACCGAAGTGAAGATCATCGTCACAAAAGACAGGAGCAGCGCGCCCAGCGTGGCCGCCAGGGTCTGTTTCAGAATCCGGACCAGCCGTTCATAGTTAAGGGTATTGATAAACGAGTAGATGTTGACGTTCCGCAGGCCCGGTATGTCCACCTGTCTGGCTTTAAGGCCGGTATAGCCGAAGCGGGGGATAAACCGGGGGATTTGGTTGTCCCACCGGATAACCCGGCCCCGTTCCTGTTCAAAGGTTACGTCCCCCTGGGACCCGGTGATGATGATCCCCTGGAGCGCCCTGCAGTCCCCGAGTTTTTTGCCGATCTCTTCCCTGAAGCTGTCCGAAAAAAAGCCGGATCCGCCCCGGACGATAAAGCTTTGGAGTTCGTCCAGTTCCCGCTCCGCCCTCCCGCTTTGCTCTTTAATACTGGTATAGACCCGGTACGCCGCGGACAAAAGGGCGGCGGTATACACGATAATGCATAACAGGGCTATCAGGGACGGAATTTTTTTTCTCAAATTCTTCCTCGTGGCTCAATTATATACGGTTTTTCTTTTTTCTGCTAGGATTTAGCAGGAAAATGTCATGAATTTATCTTCCGGTCCGTTCAATGTACGAAAACCCTGCCTTCCTCCGGGCTGGTATCCCCGGGAGCCGGAAAAAATACGGGGCTTTCTGGAAGGATTTGCTTCCCCGGGGGATGCAAAAACGGGTCCGGTTATTGCCGCCGCCGCTCCCCACGCGGGGTGGTACTATTCCGGAGCGATCGCCGCCAAAGCCGTCGCGGCCCTGGCGGCGGGATCCCCCGGGGGCCCCGTCACGGTGGCGCTTATCGGGGGACATCTTCCCGGGGGCGCGCCCCCCCTCTTCGCTCCGGAAGACGCCGCCGCCACTCCCCTGGGTACGATGGAGATCGACGGCGAACTGCGGGAAGCCCTCTCCGGCCTCCGGGCTGTCCCGGACCGGTACCGGGACAATACGGTGGAGGTCCTGCTCCCCATGGCGGGGTACTTTTTCCCCGGAGCGCGGCTTCTCTGGATGCGGCTTCCCGCGGATCTTTCCGCTTTCGATGCGGGAAAAGCCCTGGCCCGGGCCGCCGCTTCCCTGGGGAGGAAGCTTTTTGTCCTGGGTTCCACGGACCTTTCCCACTACGGGCCCGACTACGGTTTTATCCCGAAGGGGCAGGGCCTCCGGGCCCTGGAATGGGTCAAAACCGTTAACGACCGCCGTTTTATTGACGCTGTCCGGGCGGGAGACCCCGCGCTGGTCCTGGAACGGGCCGAAGGGGAACGGGCCGCCTGTTCCGCCGGGGCCGTCCTGGGAGTGATGGGCTATGCCGCGGAAATTCGCCCGGCCCGCGGCGCCGGGGGCGAATGTATCGCTTACGGAACCAGCGCGGACATCGGCCTGGAAGAAACCGGGGAACTGCCCGGCTCCTTTGTCGGTTACGGCGCTTTTGTCTGGCGCTAGGCCCCGAAGCCGGGCGCTCCGCGGACATTGAAAGCCATCCTTTTTTCGGGCTAAACTAAGCCATGGACAAGCTTATCATCAAGGGCGCGCGGGAGCACAACCTGAAAAACATCGACCTGGAACTTCCCCGGGATAAACTGATTGTGGTGTCGGGTCTTTCCGGGTCCGGTAAAAGTTCCCTGGCCTTTGACACGATTTTTGCCGAAGGCCAGCGGCGTTATGTGGAGAGCCTTTCCGCCTATGCCCGGCAGTTTCTGGGCAGAATGGACAAGCCCGACCTGGACTATATCGAAGGCCTTTCACCGGCCATTTCCATAGAACAGAAAACCACCCACCGGAATCCCCGGTCTACCGTGGGAACGGTGACGGAAATTTACGACTATTACCGGCTCCTCTATGCCCGGATAGGGATTCCCCACTGCCCTGTCTGCGGAAGGGAGATCAGGGAACAGGCGGTGGACTCGATCATCGACACGATCCTGGCCATGGGCCAGGGGGACCGGGTACAGCTGCTTGCCCCGGTGATCCGGGGGAAGAAGGGGGAGCACCGGAACATTATCGACGCCGCCCGGAAGGCGGGTTTTGTCCGGGCCCGGATCGACGGAGTGCCGGTCAGCCTGGACGAAGATTCCGCGCAGCCCATTAAACTGGACAAGCAGAAAAAGCACACCATCGAAATCATCGTGGACCGGCTGGTGGTGGGGAACGATATACGGTCCCGGCTGGCCGAATCGGTGGAAACCGCGCTCCAGACCGCCGACGGGATCATGCTGGTGCTGGCCCAGAAAAAAGGGGAGGACAAGATAAGCGAGTACTTTGTGTCCCAGAAAAACGCCTGCCCTCGCTGCGGGGTTTCAATCCCCGAACTCCAGCCCAGGCTTTTTTCCTTTAACAACCCCTACGGGGCGTGCCCCGACTGCTCGGGGCTGGGGATTAAAATGGAATTCAATCCCGACCTGGTGATCCCCGACAAAAGCCTTTCGTTTAACGAAGGGGGCTGTCTTCCCTACAACCCCGACAGCGCCTGGCACCGGAGCCGGTTTGAAAGCCTGGCCAGGCATTACAAATTCAGCCTTAATACGCCCTTTAACGAACTGCCCAAACCTGTCCTGAAGGCGATTCTCTATGGTACTAGCGACGATATCCGGGTCCGGTATGAAAACCGCGACGGCAGCGGCCACTTTGAGTACAATTCCCCCTTTCCCGGAATCCTGGAGGATCTGAAGCGGCGCTACTTTGAGACCCAGTCTTCGGGAATCAAGGAATGGCTTGAAAAATTCATGAGCCAGAAACCCTGTGAAGCCTGCGGGGGGAAGCGGCTTAAACCGGAAGTCCTGGGGGTGACGGTGGGGGGAAAAAACATCTGGGAGCTTTCCAGTTTGTCCGTCACCGATTCCCTGCGGTTTTTTGAGACCGTGCGGTTTAACGCCGCGGAAAAAAAAATATCCACCCAGATTCTTAAGGAAATAAGGGCCCGGCTGGGCTTTATGCAGAATGTGGGCCTTGATTATCTTTCGCTGGAGCGGAAGAGCGCCACCTTGTCCGGGGGCGAAGCCCAGCGGATCAGGCTTGCCACCCAAATCGGTTCAAGCCTTGTGGGGGTGTTCTACATTCTTGACGAGCCGAGCATAGGCCTTCACCAGCGGGACAACCAGCGGCTTATCGATACCCTGCTGTACCTGCGGGATTTGGGGAACACCCTTATCGTGGTGGAGCATGACGAACAGACCCTGCGGACCGCGGACTATATCGTGGACCTGGGGCCCGGCGCGGGAGTTCACGGCGGTAAGGTGGTAGCCCGGGGAAGCCCCAAAGAGGTGATGAAGGTAAAGGAAAGCCTTACCGGCCGGTACCTGGCGGGGACCCTGACCATGGAAATCCCCCAAAAGCGCAGGAAGGGGAACGGTAATTTTTTACGCCTCCGGGGGGTAACGGAACACAACCTGAAAAACATCGATGTGGATATTCCCCTGGGTATGTTTACCTGCATTACCGGGGTATCCGGGTCGGGAAAGTCTACCCTGTTAAGCGACGTGCTGTACCCCGCCCTGGCCAACGAGGTCTACGGCTCCAGCCATATCGAGGGGGCCTATGAAAAACTGGAGGGGACGGAGTTTATCGACAAGGTGATCGACATCGACCAGAGCCCCATCGGGCGGACCCCTCGGTCAAACCCCGCCACCTATGTGCAGGTTTTCGGCGCCATCAGGGATTTGTTTGCCGCCCTGCCGGAATCAAAGGTCCGGGGCTACAAGCCGGGGCGTTTTTCCTTTAATGTCCGGGGGGGACGCTGCGAGAACTGTTCCGGCGACGGGACCATTAAAATCGAGATGAACTTTCTGCCCGACGTGTATATTATCTGCGACGTCTGCCACGGCAAACGCTTTAACAAGGAAACCCTGGAAGTACGCTACAAGGGAAAAAACATTGCCGACGTTCTGGATATGACCATTGAGGAAGCGGCGGCCTTTTTCAACGCCATACCCCAGATAGCCCGGAAGCTCAACACCCTGCTCTCGGTGGGGCTGGGCTATGTCAAACTGGGCCAGTCCGCCCTGACCCTGTCGGGCGGCGAAGCCCAGCGGGTAAAGCTGGCCCTGGAACTTTCCAAGCGTTCCACCGGCAAGACCCTGTATATCCTGGACGAGCCCACCACGGGACTTCATTTTGCCGATGTCAAGCAGCTGATGGAAGTGATCCAGTGCCTGGCCGGCCAGGGAAATACGGTGGTGATGATCGAACATAACCTGGACGTCCTTCTCCAGGCGGATTATATTATCGACCTGGGACCCGAAGGGGGCGACCGGGGCGGAGAGGTGGTGACCGCCGGAACCCCGGAAAAAGTCGCCGCCTGTTCCAAATCCTACACGGGGGTGTATCTGAAGGGGATGTTCGAACGCCTGTCCCGGGGAAAGAGCGGAGCTTCACCGGCCCGCAAGGCAAGGTCCGCTGTTTCCCGATGAGAAAAGCCGGCCTGTTCCTTTTGATCTGTCTGCCCCTTGCGGTTTTTGCCCAGGAAGCGGAACAGGGACCGCCGGAACAAAGGCCGGTGGAGCAGGGGCCGGAGGCTACGGAAAGCGGGGAGCCGGATAAACCCCGGGGGCTTACCCCGGAGTTTATCCTGGACCGGGATTTGGCCACATCGTCCCTTCCGGAACTGGCCGACTGGTGCCGCAGCCTGGGATTAAACGGCGAGGGAAGCAGGGAAGAGCTGGTTTCCCGGCTACGGGATTATTACAAACCCGCGGAACCCGCAGGTGAAACCCCGACCGGAACGGAAACGGTCCCCGAAGGCGCGGCCTCCGAAGGGGGTTCGTCGGCGCCGGATTCGGCGGAGCAAAAGCGGGAACTGGTTATCACCATAGAATCGGCCCAGGCTACCGAATATTTTACCGTTGAATCGGTACACGAAGAATACGCCCGGCTCCGGGGGGGCGTTTCGGTAAGCCTGCAGGACGGGGAAATAATACACCGCATTGAAGCGGAAGATATCCTGTATAACCGTACCAGAAAGATCATGACCGCCTCCGGCGGGGTGGTGTATATCAAGGAAGACGGGGACAAGGTTGAAACCTTCCGGGGTGACGGCATTACCGTTAACCTGGACAACTGGTCCACCGCTTTTATGAAAGGAATTTCGGATCACGAGATCAGCGACGGCGTCAGCACCTACCGCTTTGAAGGAGAGGTAATTTCCCGGAGCGGTGAAAATTCCACGGTCCTGCGCCGCGCGGAAATAACCAACCCCCAAGAACCGGAAGCCTTCTGGTCCATCGACGCTTCCAAACTGTGGCTTCTTCCGGGCTCCGACTGGGCGGTTCTTAATGCCGTTGTCAAGGTGGGGGAAATTCCCGTTTTGTGGATCCCCGCTTTTTATTATCCCGCCAATGAAATCATCTTTCACCCGGTTCTTGGCATCCGTACCAGGGAGGGCAGTTTTGTCCAGACCACCACCTATATTTTGGGACGGCCCAAGGCGCTTCCCCTGTCGGAAGAAAGTTCCATTACCACCATCATGGGTTCCGGGGAGGGCATGGAAAAAGTCCGGGAAGGGGTGTTCCTCCGCAGTACGGGCCGCCGGGCCCGGGACGAAAACGAGGTAAAGCTTTCACTGCTGGCGGACGCCTATGTCAACCTGGGATACTACCTGGGCACGGAGTTGACCGTACCCTCCAGGGGCTATTTCGGCGACCTTAATTTTTCCGGGGGAATAGCCTGGAGCCGGGATATTGCCTATGATTACGGAAACTATACTCCCTTTTATCCCAAATATGACGGAACCAGCAGCTGGCACGGTTCGTATTTTTTTGACAGCAAAGTTCCCTTCCGGTACCGTTTTGTCAGTACCGGATCGGTCGGCGGTTCGGGAACCGTGGCCAACAGCGCTAATCTTTCCTGGAACCTGCCTTTGTATTCGGATCCCTATGTGGATAACGATTTTATGAGGCGCTCCGAGGATTCCAGTTTTTTTTCCCTGCTTCAAAACAGTACCAAGCCGGATATGACCATCAGTACCGATTCCATTAGTTCGTATATCTGGAGCCTGGACGGAAACCTGTCCTTTGTAACCGCGGGATTGTCACCCTACATCAACGAGCTTTCCCTGACCAGCGTCAGCATGGCCGTTTCCTTTGAAACCAGAAATACCAATCCTCATCCCGATTCCCTGCTTTCCTACCCGCCCGATTTGTCCTTTTTCTATCCCACAAAATTTACCCTCTTTTCCGTATCCGCTTCCATCGGCGGCATGCCCCTGGTACTGGGCGAAACTACGGATCCGGGCCGGGCGGAGGGCGCGTACATTGAAGGCTGGGGAAGAGCGGTTTCCCCCTGGACGGAGCCTGAAAATCCCGGGGAATCGGAAGAGGATACCTTAAGCCTTCATCCTCCCGCCCTGACCAGGATCATCAACGCCCCTCTTTTGGGAGGACAGCGCTTTGCCCTGGATTACCGGCTGACCCCGTCGGCGGCGTCGGAAATAAAATTCAACGCCAACGGGGTTGATTCTTCCGCTCAGGACGTAAGCTGGAAAGGCCCCGGGGACATAGACTGGGGGGATATGGCGTATCAGCTCTATACCGTCAGAGCCGACGCCACCGTGGGTTTAACCCTGTCGGAAAAACGGGACATCTATACCAACACCCTGCGGTTTTACGGCGTCTCTTCATGGCAGGATTACAGCTACATGAACGAACAGGCCGCGGAATTCGACACCCCCGCGGAACGGGAAGCGGCGATGCGGCAGGTTCACAATATGACCTATTTTTCCAGTTCCGCGGAATACGGTTTTACCCTGCGGCCCTTTTATCAGAGCGGCGTATGGAAAACGACGAATTTCCGGTATTCCGTCAAGGGATTGCTGGTAAAATCGGAATACGACAGCGCGCAGGATTCGTGGGAAGTGGTCCGGGGCAAATGGAACCGGGAAGACATTGAATTTCACCAGGTACAGGCAAACTTTAACGCCAGCGTGATGGATAAAATGCAGAACCTTTCCCTGACCACGGACATTCCTCCCGAGGAAAACGCCCTGGCGGGGGACGCCACCACCAGGATATGGATCAGCGAAACCAATGCCAGGACCAGGGTTCAGAAACCCTTTGACGATCCCTACTATGAACCGGTATATATGACGGAAACCCTGCGTTTTACGGAAACAATGTCCCTCCGGCATTATATGGTGTACGATCCTGAGCTGTCGGACTTTACCATTCTGACGACCAGCTTTCTCTGGGGAGGGCTTACCGCTTCGTTTACCGCGGCCCGTTCCCGGGGATATGAACTTGTCGACCAGGACCACGATCCTTCGGGGCGGCCCATCGGGTGGTATACGAAGAATGAAGAGGAAAAACTGAATCCCCAGGAATTAAGCATCGGCTACGGGGGAACAAAATCCTTCAACGAAGGCGGAAGACTAAGCTTTGAAAGTTCCGTTAATACGGGCCTTAGTTTTGATCTTCAGCGCTATACCTATTCAAAATTCTTTTTTACCCTGGGACTGACCGCCAGAATAAACCGTTTCGTGGACATCACCGTCAGTTCCTATTCGGAAAACGCCGTGGTTTACCGTTACTTCCAGGACCTGCCCTTTTACGACCATATCGATCTTGACATGCCCGGAGAAAAAAACATCCTGGTGGATTTAATCAACTCTTTCCGGTTTGACGATATTGAAAAACGGAAATCTTCGGGGTTCAAGCTTAAATCCTTTAACCTGGATGTGGTGCATCATTTGGGCGACTGGGACGCGACCCTGGGGATAAAGCTGGCCCCGGAATTTGACAGCGCCGCGCTACAGTATAAATTCAACACCCAGATTTCATTTACCGTCCAGTGGAAGCCCATTAAGGAATTCAAGTCGACCCTGGACTACGACAGCGACGAAGGCTTTAGCTATGAATGATCCGGGACAGTTCCTGCAGGCTGAAGGCTTTAACCGCCTTAAACAGTTCGCCGCGGCTTATGTCCGCGGAGCTTCTGCGTATTGCCGCGGCCAGGGGAAGCAGGGTGGTAAGAAGTTCCCGTTCCCCCTCCGTCCCTTGCGAAAGGCCGTCAAAACCGCTTAGTTCCCCGATTGATTCCCGCAGGGAAACAAGAAAATCCGCGGCGCTCCGCCTGGCCGGTCCCGGAGCAAGGAGGGACAGTTTTCTGGATCCCCGCGGAGCGCCGCGGCGGGAAAGGCCGGCCAGGTTCTCTACCCTGACGCCGGAAGAAGCGGCCCTGCGGTGTATCGTTTCCCGGTAAAACCGGAGCGCCCGGGTGTCGTAGTACCAGTTTTCCGCCCCCTTGTGGTTTTGGCCTTCGTGTTTTTGCAGGGAGGAATCGCGGTACAAAAACGCGGAATGAAGGGCTTCCAGCGGCCTGTACCGGGACTGGAGGTTTTCAAAGTAGGGATAAATATAGGTTCCCCGGGCATAGGTCTTTCCCCCGGGATAGGAAAAATCCGCGCCGTAAAAGGTAACGGTTTCCGCGCCCAGCAGCAGGGCCAGGGAAAGGGCGGCATAGGTTACGTTCGCGCCGGAACTGTCCAGCACGGGAAAGGGCCGCCATTCCCGGCAGATAAAGAGGCCCAGGGGGTGGCCGCCGGAAAAAAAGAAACGGTTTTCCGTCCCGGCGGCCACCGTGGGCGGACTGGAAAGATCGAGGAACAGTTTTGTCCCGGGGGGAATGGTTTTGAAAAAATGGCGGTAGCTGATCTGCTGGCAGTCTATGGAAATAACCCCGTCCGGCTCAATGCCCGCCGAAAGCAGGGCGGGAAGGGAGGTGTCGCAGGCAATAAGGAACGTATTGTCCCTGTCCTTTTTGATCCGGGGGAACTGTGCATCCAGCGAGGGACCCGCGGCGCAGACCGCCGCCTGCCGGATCGGGGGGATCGCCGGAGCGGGGGCTTCCGCGAGGGACAGGTTGCGGATAATGTTGGAAAACCACCGTTTCCCGAAAAAAGCCTGGACCGAATAGTCCCGGGAAACGGCGTCGATGGCCCTTTTAATGGCTTCTCCGGCCCGGTTAAACCGTTCCTCCGGGCCGGTACGGGTATACAGGGGGAAAACCCGGATGCCCCCGTCGGCCGCGGGGGTATAGGTGTTTAAAAGGCAGGTTTCCACTTCGTCACCGGAAGGATCCAGCAGAAGCCGGAACCGGGGATCCTGGAGCAGTTCCAGGTAATCCCTGCTGCCGAACAGTTCGGCAACGCCGTTGCAGCCGTATTCGATAACCAGTACTTTTTGGGTTTCGGCCCGCTTCAGGGCCGCTTCGGGGGCAAAGGCCCCTCCCAGCCCCAGGAAGACGATGTACCCCTCTTCCGTCAGGGTGCCAACGAGCCTGGCCCCTTCCCTGCGGGGATCCACGATGGAATGAAGGGGCCTGGCGGCTCCTCCCCGTTCGGTCAGGGCGGGAATAAGGTCGCCGGTCCGGGAGTTGATAAAGCGGTAAATTCCTTCGGTGGTGACCGCCGCGGACAGCCTGGCGCAGAGGCGGGGATCGGTTTTGGAAAGGGCAAGAACATTCCGTTCAAAGATCTGTTTGTCCATCACCGCAGATCCAGTAATTCGTTTCGCAGGGCGCCGGAAAAACCGCCGCTTTCCGGGGGGACGCCGGGGATCAGCAGTTCCCCCAGTTCTTTTGAAAGCCGCGCCCCCAGCCGGGGGTTGTCCAGGGCCTCCAGCAGTACCGGGACGCCCCGCCGCGGCTCCGTCCCCGCGGCGGGGACGGGGAGGAAGACCGGAGGTTTTCCCCCCGTTTCGGCCATGGCGGGAACCCCGGGACAGGGAGGGATGCCCAGGTCCCTTCCGCCGCCCAGGGTAAAGATCCTTTTGGGGAATGAGTCCAGGTAGGTTCTGAACCAGGCGGCGTAGATGTCCTGACTGCCGGAACTTCTGATGATCCCTTCCCGTTCAAAGGCCCGGGAATGGAACGGCTTAAACCGGCAGGACGAGCGGTCCATGGCCGTTTCAAAAGTATAGGGCCGGGCGTGGGTCCGCAGGTCCCGGTGGGTCAAATCGAGCCCCGCCAGGTACACGTTTCCGGTGCTTAAAAACAGCGCCAGGTCCAGCGCGGATGCGCTTACCGTACCCCGCTGGGGAAGTCGGAGGAAGGGGTGAGATCCAAGGAGCAGTTCCTGCCAGAGCGTTCCGTCGCTCAGAATCAGAACCCTCAATCTTTCCGTCTGGGAGGGGAGGGCGGCGGTTAAACCAGCGGTAAGGACGAATTGAGCGCCGTTTTTATCCGAACGGAAACTTCCGTACAGGTGGAAGAGAGCCCAGCCTCCGCCGTCGGTGGCGATGACCAGATCCGGCGCAATCCCCCGGTGCAGCAGGGCGGGAACGGCGGAAGAAACGGCAATGACCGGCGGGGGAGGGGAAGACGCCCTCCAGCGGATAATCAGGTCCAGGGACTCTTCCAGGCTGGGCCCGGCGGCGCAGACCACGACCGCGCCGGTTCCCCGCCGGACTTTTACCGGATACAGAAACAGCGGCAGGTTCCGCAGGGCGTTTTTCAGCCACCGGCGGCCGAAATTCCGGACGGTCACGCTGCCCGCGTTGATACGCCTGATGCATTCGACGGTTCTGCCGGCCAGGTCCAGGTATGCTTTCCCGTACGCGTGAACGGAGGGCCGCCATTCTACAAGCCGTATGGTCCGGGCATCGGCGGCGACGGTCCTCTCAAGGAAGGATTCCAGCCCTTCCCCGCAGAGGGGATTCCAGCTCAAGCCGGGGGATCCGTCCTCCGCTTCCCCGCCGCATAAGGGCCGGAGCTTTTTATCCGCGAAAAACGCCGAACAGTGCAGGGTAATAACGGCGGCCCGGGGAAACCGCCGCCGCAGGACGGACCCCAGGTAATCAAGCCCCGGTTCCATCAGAATAAAATAGCGGCAGGATTTTTCCAGTTCGAGGGAGGCTGCGTATTTTTCCGCTTCCAGCCGGGGATTGTACCGGGAATGAAGGGCCGTATCTCCCACATAGACGGTATAACCGTTTTTCGCGGGAACGAGCCGTTCGATCATGTTACAGGTAGGGCTTAAGGAGGATAAAGGCGTCCTGGGGATTTTCCGCGCGGAACGTGAAGATACTGTTTCCTGGAACCGTTTTTTCCAGATGCCGGGCAATCAGCTCGCCGTCCGGGGAAGCGCCGAAAAGAACCAGGCAGCGTCCGGGGGCCAGGCCCTGGGATACCGCGAAACCGGACACCAGGGATCCCAGGCGGGTTAGGAATTCACCGGCGGTATACTTCAGCGCGTCAACCACGATCCCCTGGAGGAAACCGAATTTGGCATAAGCGGAATTAAGGGTTTCCATAAGCGCCTTTTCCATGGGAGAGGGGGGAATGGGGGCGCGTTTTCTGGTAATGCGGTTGAGAAGCCCCCCTGTTTCGGGTTCCCGGGGACCCTCCCTTTCCGGAATGAACGGTCCGGTTTCGCCGGACGGCATACCAAACCCGGAAGAACCGGCCGTTTCTGCGGAAATAACGGCCCCAGTACCGGGTACGGAAGGACCCTCGGCGGCTTTGCTCAAAAGCCCCATTACACTAAACCCAGCTCCTCGAAGAGTTTTTTGTAGGTATCGAAATACTCTGATTTGGCAAATTCTTCGATTTTATCATCCGGCAGGGATTCCAGGAGCTGATCCATGTAGGACAGAACGGTTTTAAGTTCCTGTTTCAGGCCGGAGGGAATATCGTCCGAAGGCGCGGCATCCTCATCCGCAGGCGGCGGCTCCGGAGAACCGGTCCCCTCTGGAAGGGAAAAGGTTTCTTCCGGGAACGCCGCTTCTTCCGGCGGAGCGATGATTGATTCCGGCCCTTCTTCGGGAACGGTAAAATCAAAGGCGTCTTCGGGAAGGGCATCTTCGGTAAGGGTGTCCCGGGAAGGACTGTCTGAAAAATCGGGAAGCGGGACGCCGTCGTCAAGAGGAGGTTCTTCGGTTGAAGGGATTTCCATGGTTTCTTCGGTTTCAAAGATAAAATCATCGGAACCGAAAGCTTCCGGGGCGGTCTGTTCTTCCATGTCGATGTCGATAGAGATATTTTCAATGACCGGTTCCGAAAGGGGATTTTCGGTAATGCCGGCGCTTAAATCCGGTTCGTCGATAACCGCGCCGGAAAGATCGATGTGTTCTTCTTCGGAAATATCGGCCAGCGGATCCTCTTCCAGATAGCTGGTATCCTCCGGAGCGGGAGTAATCGGTACAGCCCCTTCTTCACGGAGCAGGTCCAGGGTATCGTTCTCGCCGCCGGGAAGGTCCGGGGCCAGGGAAATGTCAAAATCATCCCCCGCATTCCTGACTTCATCGGCTACTTTTACCGCGCCGTCCAGTTCTGCAAGATCGGCGTCGTTAAAACTGATGTCCCCGGCGTCCGGGGGTTCTGCATCCGGCAACTCGCCGAGAATGTCTTCCCTGTCCGAAAGGGGCGTGTCGCTTTCAGGCTGTTCTTCTGTTCCGGGGCCCAGGTCCAGGGAAAGGTCGTCGTCCAGGGCTTCATCGGAGCCGGATTCCTCGGTAAAGTTGGCGGTATTGAGGATATTGTCCAGTTCGTCTCCCGTCAGGGCGATCTTTTCGTCATCTTCTTCGTCAAAGAAACCGCCGCCCTTGGCGTCCACAGCCTCGGCGGCGCCGCCGCGGACGACGGCCAGTTCGCTTTTTAGGCTGGAGAGCTCCTTCTTTATGGAGGAAAGCTCGTCGGCGATCTTCATTAAAAGCTGGGTTGAAAGGCTTTCCGCTCCGGAGGAGGGGGGAGCGGCCGCGGGTTTTGTTTCGGGGGCAGGAACGGCTTCGGTTACGGGCTGCTGTTCTTCGGGAATGGTACTGTCCAAATCGCCGAAATCAATGCTTTCGGGGATTTCCAGGTCGGAGTCCAGAAAATCGGTCATGGAAACTTCGGTAAATCCGTCCTTGTCAACCACGGTGGGCCGGGGACCCTGGGGTAAATCGGAATTTTCGGGGATCTCTTCAAATTCAAAATTAAGCGGTTCCTCCGCCGTCTTCGTTTCTTCGGCCTCCGAAAAATCGGGCAGATCCAGATCGCCGGTAAAACCTTCGTCCATGTCCGGCAGTTCTTCAATATCGGGCAGGGAAGAGGAAAGGTCCTGGGGTTCGCTTTTTACCCAAACACCGTATTCATCCAGTTCATCGGAAGAACCGATGGTGCTTCTGTCATCATATATTGAAGGATCTTTTTTTCCAGCCATGAACCGCTCCCGCTAACATGCAAAATCGGAAGATTTTGCTATATCTCTAAATATCGGAACAAGTACCTGAATTGTGTATATATTTTCATCCATTTTCTACTGTAACCCGCTCCTTTTATGCTTGTCAAGGCGTTTTACTTTGCCGGGAGTCTTGATCGGCCGGCGCTTTATCGTCCTTTCCCGGGAGAGGTTTAAGGAGAACCGGGAAAAATCCGTAAATAAAATAATGAACGCCGGTAAATATCTCCTTGTTCCCTGGCTTATGTTGGCGGTATACACACTGCTTTCCGTGCTGAACGGAGCGGGGGGGATAGATCCGTACCGGGAATTACTGCGGGAACGGGAAAAAACCCTTGAAAATCTGGACCGGCTGCAAAGTATCAACCGGGAACTGGAAGGAACCATGGACGCGCTGCTCTATGATCCTGAAACTATCCGGGTTAAAGCCCGGGAACTGGGATACGGAGAGGCGGATGAACGCTTTGTGCGGATTGTCGGCCTGCCGGGGGCCCGCCACGGCGAAATGAGGCCCGGTATGGTCAGAACCGCGGCCCAGCCGTCCCACGCTTCCCCGGGGGTGTACCGGTTTATTGCCTGCTGCGCGGGCCTGCTGCTGCTGGGATTCTTCCTCTTTTGGGACGCCCGCAAAAAAGAACGGGCCCCGTTTCATTCCGGAGCCCCTAAGACAATTTACCCCTGAATTCCCGGGAAATGTCCCGCTTGATGTCCCGTTCCCGGATATCCGCCCGTTTATCAAACTGTTTTTTACCCTTGCAGAGTCCCAGCTCCACCTTAACCCGGCCCTTTTTAAAATAAAATGACAGGGGAATAAGGGTATAGCCCTTTTCTTCGGTTTTCCGGGTCAGCCGTTTGATCTCGTCCCGGTGGAGGAGGAGCTTTTTTTTTCTGTCGGGATCGTGGTTAAAGACCGATGAAAAAGGATTTTCCGCGATCCGCAGGGACCGGAGCCAGACTTCGCCGCCGGAAACTTCCGCCCACGCATCGGGGAAGGAAATTTTCCCCTCCCTGAAGGATTTTACCTCCGTGCCCAGCAGTTCTATGCCGCATTCCCAGGTATCGTCCACGACATAGTCGAACCGGGCCTTGCGGTTTACCGCGATGGTTTTTACGCCCTCCGCCATGTCAGTAACTTGCGCCGGGAGCTGTGCCGGGAGCCCCGGCGGAGGGAACGATAAGTGGACGGAATCCTACAAAGGGGGAAGAAGTATCCGGGGGAAGGCCTCCCCTGGTTTCCCCGCCGACCGAAGCGGGGGGATTAATCCAGGAACCGCCCTTCACGATCCGTTCAAGTTCCGGCGCGGCTTTTTCCAGCGCCCCCAGGGCGGCGGCGGAGGCGGGGAAAAAGTCCAGGGGAGCGTAGGGATCGGCGCACCATTCCCAGAGAAGGCCGGAAGCCGGGGAGTCTTCGGAGGCGGAGAGGTCCGCGTATTCCCATTCCGCTTCCCCGGGGAGCCGCACTTCCCAGCCGGACAGGGAAGGGGGCAGCTTGGAACTCAGCCAGGCGCAGTAGGCCCGGGCGGCGTGCCAGGAAATTCCCGGCGCCGCCGGGGCGGGATAGCCGGGATTGTCTACCGGCACAAGATAATCCGCCTGAACCAGGCCGGCGCTTATTAAGGCGTCCCTGTTGGCCGCCGCCCATTCGGGGTTTTCCGCGGTAAAGGCCTCCCAGGCCTCCAGGGATACCGGCGCCCGGGCGGCCAGCATGGGGGGCATCGCTTCCCGGCGGCCGCCGCGCTCAAGGAAACCCGGAGCTACGGGCATAAAGCTTATCCCCGGCAGGACCGGGGCGCCGGGAAGCCGGAGGGGCAGGGTGTTCAGGGAAAAACCGGTTTCCCCCACGGTACGCTGCTCCGATCCGGCCGCCGCGGCGATCCGGCTGTCGGGAAACAGTTCCGCCAGCCAGGGGACCGCGGCGGGATTATCCCCGATATGGCCGGAAATATCCCGCAGGGACTGGATCAGGGTCAGGGGCGAGGGTGAAAGTCCCCCGCCGTCCACCAAAAATTTTGCCCGCAGCAGATCCCGGGCCGACGCCCCGGTAACGGCATACCGGAGGGCCCCCTCCAGAACGGCTTCCATGGTTTCCCGGACCCCGGGATCCCCCGCCGCCGGCCCCGCCCGGTACGCTCCTTCGGAAAGAACCTGGGGTATCTGCCAGGCTTCATTGGGTTCCCCCGTGAAGGACCAGTGGATGTATTCCGCGGCCGCTTCCGCCAGGACGGCGCCGGGATCGGGGGAAACCAGGTTTCCCCGGAGGAAAAAACGACGGGGCGCGAAGGCGGAAGCGAAGATCCGCCCCTGTACATCGACGTCCTGTTTGTCGGGAGTAAAGCCGGGGAGGACAAATTCAACCGTATGTTTTCCCCGGGGTATAAACAGTTCGCAGGGGGCCGTTCCCATGGTTACCCCGTCGACCCGAACCGCCGCTCCCCAGGGTTCCGAGCTGATCACCCCCAGGGAACCGGGCTTTTTAAGACCGGGGTAGAACAAGACAAAAAACAGCGCCCCTAGGATACAGATCCCGTAGAGAACCGACAGGTAAACCCCGGGGCGGATGCCCAGTACCGGCTTGAGTTTTACCTGATCTTCGCTTTGTATATCGATTTTTCGCCTGAAAAAGACGGAAAGTATCCTGGTGAACATACGGATCAGTATAGGACAGGGGCCGGGTATTGTTCAACCGGGGGGGTTCATGGTATTTTTTTCTGGATGGCATCGAAAACAGCTTTTTTTGACAAAGTGCAGGCCCTCACCGAGGCCTGTTTAACCCGAAGACGGGCAATACAGCGGATACGGAAGGAAAAACAGCGGGCCAAGAACCCCGTCCTTGACTGGGTGGAAGCCTTTATCTGGGCTGCGGGGGTGGTGTTGCTGATCAACCAGTACCTGTTCCAGGCGTACCAGATCCCCTCGGGATCGATGATCGACACCCTTTTGATTAACGACCGGATTTTCGTGAACAAGCTGGTCTACGGCCCGGAGCTGCTTCCCGGGGTGGGTAAACTGCCCAGCCCCTTCAAGCCCCGGCGGGAGGATGTGATCATCTTTGAAAATCCCGAGTACTTTTCCAGGGGTCCCCTTTTTGACATAGCCCAGCGGATCATCTATATGCTGACCCTTTCCATGGTGGACATAGACCGGTCCGAATCGGGGGAACCCCGGGTTCATTTTTTGATCAAGCGGGCCGCCGGTATGGCGGGGGACAGGATCGAGACCCGGAAGGGGGAACTGTACTTTTGTTTTGCCGGGGAAGACCGCTGGATAAGCGAGGGGGAATACCTGGTCCTCCGAGGATTTAACCACCGCCTTTCCAGGCTTGTGGAGGAATCCTGGTACCCCGCCCTGGAAGCGATGGGGGCGGCGGAGGGCTACATGGATCTGGGCCTTGCCCCCCCCGCCGGATTGATGGAGGCCGCGGGGGCTTACGGTTCCCGGTACGGCGATTCGTTTGTCAAGGAATCGGCCAGGTTCAGCGTTATCCGGGGGGCCTATCCCCAGAACGAACGTTACCGGACGCTGGTTCTTAAACAGCGGCGGTGGTATGTGCCGGAAGGCCGGATCCTGCCCCTGGGGGATAACCGGGACAATTCCCATGACGGCCGTTTCTTTGGCACGGTGAAGGCTTCCAGGATTCTGGGGCAGGGGGCCTTTAAGTACTGGCCCCTGGGGCGGCTGGGAAGGATAAAGTAATGGCCAACCGGTGGAGGCAGTATTCCTATCAGGCCCAGAAAAGCCACCTGCGGCGGATGCGGATCATCCTGGCCTGGGTGTTCGGTTTTTTTGTCGTCCATACCATTATTTCGGGATTGTTTATTTCCAACCGGGTAGTGGAAAACAATACCATGAACCCGGGGATCCTGGAGGGGGACCGCTTTATCTGTACATCCTTTGCCCTGCAGCACATGTTCCGCGACAGGAACGAGGGGCATCTGCCCTTCCGCCGGGGACAGGTGGTTCTGGTTAACCGGGCCGCCGGTTCCGTCCGGCCCCTTGTAAAAACGGTGTTTGACTGGCTGGTCCGGTTTTTTACCCTGCAGCGGATAAGCCTTTTTCCGCCGGAGGATACGGTTTTTGTCAAAAGGGTTATCGGCCTTCCCGGGGATACCGTTACGGTAACCAACTTTGTGGTCAGGGTAAAACCGGCGGACGGAAATTATAATATGACCGAATTTGAACTGGCCGAACGGGATTATGTTCCCGAACTGCCCCAGGTTTCCCTGCAATGGGACGAATCCATTCCCTTTTCCGGTTCCATGGACAGCATTGTCCTAAAGGCCGAAGAATGTTTTGTGCTTTCCGATGACCGGAGTATCAGCAATGATTCCCGGACCTGGGGGGCCGTTGCCGCGGATTCCATCACCGGCCGGGTGTGGTTCCGATACTGGCCGTTCACCAGACTGGGCCAGCTTTAACGGATACGGTCCTTCGGGCCGGGCGCAGGAAAGCCGGCTATACGCCGGTATCGCCGCGCCGCCGGGAGGCGGCTTGGACATGACTTTTTCCCTCTACCTGCATATTCCTTTTTGTTCAGCCAAATGTGATTACTGTGATTTTTATTCCGTTCCCCTGGGTCCGCTTACCCCGAAGGAACGGGAAAGGATAATTTTCCGTTATATTGACGCTCTTCTGGCGGAAACGGAAAGACGCTGTGCGGAGATTGCCCGCGGCGGCGATGGATGTGATGGCGGCGATTGGGGTGATGGCGGCGACGGCGAATTTAAAGCGAATGCGGGATATTGCCCGGATGGATTTAAAGCGAATACAGGTTATTGCGCGCAATCGCCGTTATCATCGCCGGTACGGGCGGCGGGTGGATTTAGGACGAATGCGGACTATTGCCCGGCTGTCGTGCCTACGGTGTATATAGGCGGCGGTACTCCCTCGTTATTGGGGGCGGCGGGCATTACCGCGCTGATGCGGGGTCTCGAACCTTTAATCGCGGCAAGGGGCGAATATAGCGCGAATACAGATTATCGCTCCCCTGCCGGATTTAAAGTGAATGCGGATTATCCCGCGGAGATCACCATCGAGGCTAATCCCGAATCGGCGGACGGCGCTTTTCTGGAAGCCTGCGCCGTAAACGGAATCAACCGTCTCTCCCTGGGAATACAGAGTTTTGACCCGGCGGCCCGGAAGGCCGCGGGCCGCCGGGGCGGTACGGCGCTGCTGCCGGAACGGCTTGCCGCGGCGGCGGAAATCTTTGATTGCGGCCTGTCGCTTGACATGATGAGCGGCCTTCCGGGCCAGGGCAGGGATGTCCTGCTCCGGGATATTGACCAGGCCCTGTCCTTCCATCCGGGTCATGTTTCACTCTATGCCCTGACGGTGGAGGAAGGAACGCGCCTGGCGGCGGCGCTTTCTTCGCCGGGCGGGGGTGGAATTCCCCGGGGGGATGAAGCGGACGAACTGTGGCTGGCGGGCCGGGACGCTTTGGCAAGGGCGGGGTTTGAACAGTACGAGGTGTCCAATTTTGCCCGCCGGGTTTTGCCCGGACAGAAAAGCCTGCACTGCGCCCACAATATACGGTACTGGCGCATGGAAAACTGGATCGGTGTGGGGTCCGCGGCCTCCGGTACCGTCATCGGCGGCGGCGGCCGGGGACGGCGCATAAGCTATGGCCCGGACGCGGATGCGTTTATCGCGGGCGCGGAGGGGCTTATGGCCGCCGAGGAACTGGATCGGGCCGCGGTACTGCGGGAAACCTTTCTCATGGGGTTCCGTTACAGCGAAGGGCCGGATCCGGTTCTGTTCCGGAAACGGTTTGGCCTTTCCGTCGAAGAGGCCATCCCGGAAACCCTTGAAAAATGGCGCCGTTTTGACAGCTGGGCAAACCGGGTCCTTTTTTTGAACGGATTTTTGCTTGACGCCTTCGCGGAATTGGATAATAGTAGGATTACATGAAACCCGCGGTACTTTTTACGGCGTTGCTTTTTCCCGCGCTTGCTTCCTGCTCGAAACCGGAACTGAAGGTTTGGTCGGAACTCTGGCCGGGCCGCCCGGAACTGTCCGGTCTTTTTACGGAAGCGGCGGAGACCTATAAGAAACTTACGGTACAGTGCCTTGAACTGCCCGGCAAGGAATATGCCAAAGCCGGAAGCGGGATATTCATCTTTGACGGAAACAGCCTGCCCGGTTTTCTGGAAGCGGGGCTGGCTTTGGATACGGCGGCCCACGACGGGATCCATGCCTACGCCCGAACCCGGCCGGTGTATGGGCCCGGCGGACAACGGGCGCTTTTTTTACATTCCGGAAACGGCGTCCTCTGTTATGATCCGGAGCTGATGCGGCGTTACCTGGAAATTTCCGATCCCCTGCCGGTTCAGGAGCAGCTGGGGGATTTGAATTCGTTTATCGTATCGGCCTCTCTGATTTCGGAGCGCTCCCGGGGGGCCGTGGCGGCGCTTCCCGAAGTGGACCAGCTGCTGCCCTCTTTCCGGCACGCCAAAGCCCCTTCCCTGCAAAAAGCGGGACTAAGCCCGGAAGCAACGGAAAAGTGGTTTGCCGATATTGCCGAAATCTTCCGGGACCGCCGGTGGGAAGGAACAAGTTTTGAAGACGGCCGCCCGCGGCCCGCGGCGATGTTTTTTCTTCCCCCCGGGTCTTTTTTCCGGGAACCCGGCAAACCGGCCGGAAACTGGCAGGTGATCAGGGGGCCGGATCCGGAAAGTTCGGGCGGCATCTGGCTGGTTCTGCACCGGGATCTTTTCAGCGGCAAAAAACGGGTTACCCAAAAATACCGGGAATATCTGGACATCTTCGTACAGATCCTGGAAGCGTGGGAGGCGGTTCCCGATCCCGGCGGAAGTACCGTCCGGGATTAACGTTTGCGGAGAAGTCCGGGCTGTCAGGCTTAGTAATTCTGTATCAAAACACTCATTTCAAGCATTGATATCCAAGCATCAAGGTCTGATTTATCCCTTGAATCCCTGTTATTTCCGGTTTGGGTGTTTGAAAATTATTCCTGAGTAAAATGAGAATGTCAGGCCAATACCGGTCCAATGAGATGAAACTTTTCCGGTATATATCTTTGTAATAACTTTTTTAACCGTTTCGATTTACTTCGGGAAAATGTT
>JAISBN010000058.1 GCA_031266175.1 Treponema sp.
CCCCATGGCCGCATGGTTCCAATACGCCCAAAAACCCTCAGGCTTCTTCCAAATCGACCTGGTACAGCATGACGGCGGCAATCCTTCCGCTGAGTTTTGCTGCACCCTCACCATGACCGATGTCAAAACCGGCTGGACTATCCATAACAGAAGATGGACCGGGCGGTTGACTGTCTGCTCACTTGCACTCAGGATATGCCGATACTTCCGCGCCGGGGGTGTCTGACCTGAGGGAGCGGGCGGAAGGGGAGTTGGTAGAGAAGCTGCGGACCCTGCAGAAGGAGCATCACGGGAGGTACGGAGCGCCCCGGCTGCAGATTGAACTGAGGAAGCAGGGGGTACGGGTAAGCCGGAAACGGATAGGGAACCTGCTGAGGAAGTACGGATTGAACGCGGGGCGGAGGCGACGGTATATACCGACGACCCAGTCGAACCACGGTTTGCCGGTGTGTGAGAACCTGCTGAACCGGGATTTCGAGGCGGAGGAAGGCGGGCGGAAATGGGTATCTGGACTTTACCCCGTTTGGTAGACACCATTAAGCACCCCGCCCTGAGTTAAACCTATCAGGCGCTGCATAGTCAAGCGCCGAATGTAAACGGACTCGATTATAATAGGTCTCAATGTACATGAATACTGATTGTCTGACCTCCGTGGCGGAATGTTTGCCGTCCAGGGTTTCCAGTTCTTGTTTCAGCGTTTTGAAAAAAGATTCGGCGTACGCATTGTCCCAACAGTTTCCCTTCTCATCTCATGCTCTGGCGGACCGTGGGGCAGTACTCCTGCAGCAGAGCGCGGAAGGATTTGGCGCAGTATTGGACCCCCCGGTCGGAAGGGAACAGCAGGCCCTCCCGGGGCGTACGGTTGGTAAACGCCAGGTGCAGGGCGGGAATGGCCGTATGGACCGTCTCCATATCGCTGCTCAGGGCCCAGCCGATAAGCTTCCGGTCATACAGGTCCAGCACGGCCGTCAGGTATATCCAGCCGCCCAGGACCCGCAGAATGTCCGACACCCCTTGCTCCCCCGCTTGTTCCGCATGAAACTCCCGGTTCAACCGGTTTTCACACACGGGCAGCCCGTGGTTCGAGTCGGTGGTGGGGATGAACTTCCCCCTCCGGCGGGCGTTCAGGCCGTTTTCCCGCATCAATCGGGCCGTCTTTTTACGGCTTATCCGTATCCCGTAATCATCCGGCAGCGCTTCCCGCACCCGCGGGCTGCCGTACCGAAAGTGGTGGTTTACCACGATCTCCCGTATGAGGACCGGCAGCTCGGCGTCCCGCTCCTTCCATCCTGCCGACACCCCCTGCTCCGCCCATTTGTAGTAAGCGCTGCTTGACACCCCGAAAATTGCGGCCGTCTCCCTGATGCTGTACTGGTTCTTGTGTTCCCGCATGAACTGATACACCATCACCGGCTTTCGCTCTGTGCGGAGATGACCGCCGCTTTTTTTAGGATTTCGTCCGCCTCCCTGAGGAATTTGACTTCCTTCCGCAGCCGGGCCGATTCCTCGTCCCGGGGCCGTCCGTGTCCGGGGAAGGGGGGCGGTCCGCCCTGAGATGCCTCCCGGGCCTGCTGCATCCACCGGCGCAGCACGCTCTCATTCACACCCAAATCCACCGCTATCCGGCTTATGGGTTTTTCCCTTTTTTCCGCCAACGCCGCCGCCTCGGTCTTGAACTCTTTCGAGTAATTCCGCCGCTCTGCGCCCTTTTTACCCATCTTTTGCTCCTTCTTGTATTCCATGCTTATTTTTCTATCTACCAGATGGGGTAAGGTCCAGGGAAAGCCTTCCCCTCCGCTACAGCCCGGCTTGCGCCGGTTTTTAGAGACACCCCTTTTTCTTATCCCCAGCCCGTGATATATCGGTTCGGTGATGATGACAATTCTACGCGCCGCGGCGGATGACCACGGCCGCCGTCTGGACCGGGTTTTACGGAAGGCCCTGCCGGGGGTTCCCCTTTCCCTGATCCACCGCCTGCTGCGGGAGGGCAAGGTCCTGGTGGACGGCCGGCCCCAGGGCGGGAATTCCCGCCTTATGGCAGGGCAGGAGATCGGCGTCCCCCTCCGGGCCGCGGAAAGGGATCCCGCAGGAAGGGGCCTTTCTGTCCCGCCGCCGGGGGAAAAGCGCCCTGCTCCGCCGTCCGCCCGGCCCCCTGCTCCATCACCTGCCCGGCCCCCTTCGGGGGCCCTGCGGATCATCTACGAAAACGCCGATTTTCTGGCCCTCAACAAGGAGGCGGGCCTTCCGGTCCACGGCGCGGGGAAAAGCCTGGACGCCCTGGTACGGGCCTACCTGGCCCCCAGGCTGACCCCTTCCCTCTCCTTCCGGCCCGGCCCCCTCCACCGGCTGGACAGGCCCACCAGCGGCGTGGTGGTCTTCTCCGTAAGTCTTAGGGCGGCCCGGTATTTCAGCGCCCTCCTGCGGGAGGGGAAGATTCACAAACAGTACCTGGCCCTGGTAGAAGGCCGCGTTGAGGAACCGGGCCTCTGGGAAGACCGACTCCTCCGGGACCGGGAAACCCGGACAACATCCGCGTCAACGGAGGGGAAGCCTGCCCGCACCCGGTTTTCGCCGTTGACCTGGCGCCCGGCGGGGACTCCCCGGAAACAGGCCGGGGATTACAGCCTTCTGATCCTTGAACCGGAAACCGGCCGTACCCACCAGATCCGCGCCCAGGCCGCGGCCCACGGCCATCCCCTGGGGGGGGACACAAAGTACGGCGGCCGCCCCCTGCCCCCAGCGTTGTTCCCGGCGGCCGCCCGCGGGGCAGAACGACAGGGCCCGGTTTTCCCGGAACCGCCCGCTTTCCTGCTCCACGCATGGAAGCTCAACCCCGAGCCCGCCTCCGGGGATAACGAAGCCGTCCCGCCGCTCCCCTCCCTGGAAGCGCCCCTGCCGGATTATTTTTCGGCGACCGTCAAAACGCTTTTCGGAAAGGAGATTCTGTAGAAAATACCTTTGCAGCGGCGGGCAGGTCCCATTATGGTAAATCCGGGCCGTGTTGCGCCAAAATAAAATCTAAGTGAAAAAAGTGTGCGCCAAAATTAAGAAATCCAGCCGAACCGCTCAGGCGGTTTCTCCTGTGATACCCCGTCGGGCGGCCAGTTTCAAGAGC
>JAISBN010000159.1 GCA_031266175.1 Treponema sp.
CAAATATTTTCATAGTAATCTATCGTACTATACCTTACAGCTTTTTGTCTATTGTGTTCGTATAATATTTCCTATCTCGTTCCGGCGTGTTCCCTGACTTTATAGACAGACACTAATTATTATTGTTGGCAATCATATACAGTGAAAAACCAAAAATAACGATACAAAAAATCCCCGTTAAAACAACCCGGGTAAAATACACCTTGGGATCAAAAATATACTCTTTGCTCATACCATCCCTACAGAATAAAGATCATCCATCCCCGGCAGGGATGGATGATACATTTTACAAGCCGTCTTTTAAAAAAGATTAGGATGACGCCTTGGCTTCTTTGACAATCCTAATGCGGTTAACCACCGACATGGCAACCGCAATGGCGCCGACAATGGCAATGCCGACGTAACCCAGTCCATGAAGGCGATAAATAGCCCAGGTAAGAGGATTGGCGCCGTCACAGATACTGGATATCTGATCCGCGCCTGCAGGAATGGCAAAATTCGCATTGATCGCGGCCTGGGTAATGGAAGGAGCCAGGTCCGTAGCAATCCAGAGGCCTACGGCCACCGTCAGAAAACCGATAATAAGGGCGCGGAAACCGTTGTTCTTTACAATCGGAATAATCAAAACGAACATCCAGGGAAAAACCGCCAGGTCCGCAAAGGGCAAAACCCTGTTTCCGGGAAGGAGTACCGCCACAAAGACCGCCAGGGGTACCAGTACCAGAGAAACCGCCAGCGCTGTGGGGTGTCCGATACCGACGGCGGAGTCAAGGCCGATGTATATCTTACCCCGGTTCTGGAAGCGCTTGGTAATAAATTCGGACGCCGCATCGGAAATAGGAATCAATCCTTCCATCAACATGGCCGCCATCTTGGGAATAAGCACCAAAACCGCTCCCAGGATAACACCCAGAGCCAGGGTTCCCGCCACGTCTTTACCGGCTACAAAACCGATGATAAGGCCAAGAACGGTACCTACCAGAATGGGTTCTCCAAGTACGCCGAAACGTTTCTGGAGGGTGGACATGTCGATTTCGATCTTGTTCAGCCCGGGAATAAGATCGATGATCTTATTCAATACGATCGAAGTAGGAACAAAGGCCGCCGTAAAGCCGTGGGGCAAAGATATACCGGGAAGGTCGTTATATTTTGCCAGCCCCGGCGCGGTGTAATCGCCCAAAACCAAAATGATCATTTCGTTGAAGATCATGGCGACAATGCCGATGGTCTGGCTCCCGGTAAGGATTGCCACCAGGGCGCCGGTGAACGCAAAGTGCCAATAATCCCAAATATCAATATCAATGGTTTGGGTAGCGTTTAAAAGCAGCATGATGATATTGACGAGAAGACATACCGGTATAGCCACCGCGCCCACCTGGGAGGCAAAGGCGATTGCCGCCGCGGCAGGCCAGCCCACGTCAATAACCGAAAGGGAAAGGCCGAAGCGCTCGGACATCTGCTGTACAGCCGGTCCAAGGTTACCGCCCATAAGGTCAATAACCAGGTTAAGACCGATAAACCCAACGCCTACGGTTAAACCTGCCCTCAGGGACTTCCCAACCCCCGCTTTGAGGACAACGCCGAAAATAAACAGGATAATGGGCATTACAACTGAAACGCCGAGGTTTTGAACATACCCGAAGAAGCTGATTATACCTCCCCCGATTGTACTCAATACATCCATACATACCCTCCTCACATAAATAATTTTTCCATACGGAAAAATTCTTCCTATTTTTCTTTCTCCATTTCTTTTATGACTTTTTCCATTACGCCATCTATTCCAATGCCCGTAAGAAATGGAATTCCGCTAATGACAGGGCATTTTGCGTCCGATGGTACCTGTGAAGTGGCCACGCAAAAATCAAAGAGAGAAGACTTGGCAACAACTTCAGAAACCCTGCACTGGGTTACCTTGAATTTCCCCTCATACCCCCTTTTATTCAATTCCTTGGTCAGCTTATCATTGGCCGCCGTGGATGTAACAATCCCCGAACCGCACGCAAGCAAGATATTCTTCATCAGAACCTCCTCAGTTGATTATTTGCAATTATGTCCCCGGTTTTTACAAATGTCAAGAAAATTTTTAAAAATCTTCTATATGCATGAATATAAAACCCGGATCCATGGCATTCAAAAATTTTCACCCGATCCCTTACGAAACGGTCTTCCGCAAATCTTCCGGCATAGGGGGTTTCCCCTGACCATAGTATTTAAAGGTCTCTACCGCCTGGCGGACTTGGTCGGGGCTTAAACAGGCAGCCGTATCGCTCATACTGCGGGCAAATACGTAGGTTTTTGCCGCTTCTTCCAGATAAACACAGGAATACAGCGCTTCCTTAAGATTTTTCCCCAAAGCCATAACCCCGTGATTCTTTAAAATAACAGCCAGGGTATCGCCGGCGTTTTCCACGGTCTGAATGCCCATATCGACGCTTGCGGCGGAGGAAAAAGGACATACCTTAACCGGTCCTTTGGTAGCGTTGGGCAGGGTGGTAACAATGCAGGGAAGCTCATCGGCAACAAGGCCTACGGCGGTGGCAAAGGGCTGGTGGGTGTGAATAACGGCGTTAATCAGGGGCATATGCTTAAAAATATACAAAAGCGCTACGGTATCCACCGACGCCGCCCGTTCACCCTCAATAACCGTTCCCTCAATATCCATAACAAGAACGTCCGATGCCGTCATGTCCTCATAAATCATCCCCGAGGGAGTTACCAGAATTTCCCCGCCGGGCATCCGCAGGCTTACGTTGCCTCCGGAAAGGGCAATAAGCCCGTAACGGTCCAGCGTCATACCGGCTTTTTGTACTTCCTGCCGCTCTTTTTCAAACATCATGGGTGGCTCCTTCAAAACTATGTGCCGGGTGTTTCTTCGGCAAGGGATACCTTAAGGTATCCCTTTACCTCGTCTTCCGTCGCCAGGGAGATGGCTTTTTCGGCGATTTCCCTGCAGCGCCGTGAATCAAGGCTGCGGATCAGGGCGATGGTCCGGGGAATGGCCGAACCGGTGACGCTGAGTTCTTCCACTCCCAGGCCTATGAGTACCGGGATAGCCATAGGGTTGCTTCCCAGTTCTCCGCAGACCCCGGTCCATTTTCCGTTTTTTCCCGCGGCCTCGGCGGTCATGCTGACGGCCCGGAGGACCGCAGGGCTAAAAGTTCTGTAATAGGAGCTGATTTCTTCGTTTCCCCGGTCTACGGAAAGAACGTACTGGGTAAGATCGTTGGTTCCCATGCTGACAAAAGCCGCTTCCCGGGTCAGTTCGTCGGCCAGGAATACCGCCGCGGGGGTTTCGACCATCACCCCCAGGGGAGGATCGGACCGGTATTCAACTCCCCTCTCCTTGAGTTCCGCCGCTGCCCTGGCGGCAAGTTCCCGGGCCCTGCGGAATTCCACCACCGAAGACACCATGGGAAACATGATTCTGATGTCGCCGTATACCGCGGCCCGGAGCAGGGCCCGCAGCTGGGTAAGAAAAAGGTCTTCGTATTTAAGGCAGAGCCTGATGCCCCGCAGGCCCAAAAAGGGGTTTTCTTCTTTGGGCAGGTTCAGGGCCTTGACTTCCTTGTCGCCGCCTATATCCAGGGTCCTGATAACCAGCATGCCCCCGGCAAGCTTTTTCGCCGCCCCGGCATAAACCTGGTACTGTTCCTCTTCGTCCGGAAGCTCGCCCTTCAAAAAAAGAAACTCGGTCCGAAACAGTCCGACGCTTTTTGCCCCGAAACCCTGGGCGGCGGCGAGGTCTTCCACCGAACCGATGTTGGCGGAAAGGGTTATTTTGACCCCGTCCCTGGTAACGCTTTCCAGATCCTTCATTTTAAAAAGCGCTTCCTGCCGTTCCCGGTATTCCTTTTCATCGTTTTCCAGCTTTTTCCCGGCGGCGGCGTCGGGGTTTATATACACCAGGGCTTTTTCAAAATCCCGCACGTCCAGAATGACGGCGTCCCCTTTTTCCGTCTGCCCCGTTACTCCGGGGGTTCCCACCGCCGCCGGAATGGAAAGGCTCTTCGCCAGGATAGCCACATGGGAAGTGAGCCCCCCTCTTTCGGTAACAAAGCCCCGGATATGCTTTCTGTCCATCATCGCCGTATCGGAAGGAAAAAGCTCCTCCGCCACCACGATGCTTTCCGGCGGAAGGGCGGAAAGGGTTACCTCGTCCCTGCCCAGCAGGTTCCGAAGCACCCGCTTGCAGACATCGTTGAGGTCCGCCAGCCGCTGGGCATTATACGCGTTATCCTCTATTTCGGAAAAAAGCCCTTCGTACATCTTGTATATTTCTTCAACCGCGGTTTCGGCCCGGCAGGGATTTTCTTCAAGCTTGTCCAGAATTTCCTGTTTAAAATCATCGTCTTCAAGGATGGTCATCTGGGCCCGGAAAATATGTCCGTACTCTTCGCCCAGGCTGCCGGAGAGGGTATCCTTAATCCGGTCAAGCTCGGCAAAAGCCAAACCAAAGGCGCCGGTAAGCCGCTGCTTTTCCTCCTCGAGGGATTCCATTTTTGAAGGATCGTAACTTAAATCGGGGGCCTTAAAAATATACGCCCTTCCCGAACAGATCCCCGGAGAGGCGGTTAAACCGGGAAGTATCTTCACGTTAAGCTTCCTGATCCTGTATGCGGGAACCCACCGCTTCATACAGAATATCATAGATAGCCTTGACCGAAGGGGCCTTAAGAATGGCATCCAGTACGGCGCTGTCCGAATAGGTCGTAATCAGGACTTCCAGCAAAAAGCCTATATTTTTCTTTTCCTTAAGGGCAAACATGGAAACCATCTGAACCTGAAGCTTTTCGTCCGGATCGCCCATGGAGGAAAATTCCACCGGCCTGGCAAGCCTGGCAAACAGAATGACCGATTCGTTCACATGCTCGGCATCGGTATGGGGAATGGCAATTTTGTGGCCTTCCATGGGAAGTCCCGAAGGATAGAGCCGTTCCCGTTCAAGAATAGCCGCGGGAAAGCTTTCTTTTACATAGCCCTTGTCAAGCAGGACCCCGCACATGGCTGAAAGGACTTCTTCCCTGGTTGAAGCTTCCAGGTTTTCAATAATGCAGTCTTCCTTCAGAATATCTTCAACCTTCATGGGCATCTCCAAATATAGTATTGTTCTCTCGTTACAAGTTTTCCCATGATACAGGCGTTCTATTCTTTTGTCAACAAAAAAATAAAAATATTGTCAAAAGTAAAAAAAAACGCTAGTATACATCCATGAAGAAAGCCTATATTTTTGATCTTGACGGTACTCTGGCCAACAGTATCTACGATATCGGTGACAGCGTAAATTATCTGCTTGCCCGGCGGGGACTTCCCTCCCACAGTTATGACGAATACCTTACGTATATGGGGATGGGGATAGGGGTAACCCTGAGCAAAGCCATGCCCGGTTATGACGAGCTTCCCCCGGAAGAGCAGGAGGCTCTCCGCAAAGCCTATACGGTTCACAACGAAGCCCATTGCCTTGATAAAACCCGGCCCTACGAGGGGATAAGCGAAACCCTTAAGGCCCTGGCGGCCCGGGGCGCCATACTGGGAATTTTTACCAACAAGCCGGAAATTCTGGGCCAAAAAGTTGCCGCGGCCCTGTTCGGCGGAATCAGCTTTGCCTTTGTTCTGGGGGGGCTTGAAGGGGCGCCGATGAAACCCAATCCCGCCCGAGTGCTTGAAGAGCTGGAAAAACGCGGTATCGCCCCGGCGGACGCGGTGTTTGTGGGAGACGGAAAACCCGATATCGCCACCGGCAAAAACGGCGGCATGATCGCCTGCGGCGTTACCTGGGGTTTTAAGGGTATGGAAGAACTGGAAGGGGCGGACGTGATTATCAGCCATCCCCGGGAACTGCTTGAAATTGGCTGACCCGGACCTTGGGGCCCTGCTGCCCAAAGTTAAACAGGCCGCCGTCGACGCCTGCGCCTGCCTGCAAAGCGGGGCGGATTTAAAAATACGAACCAAGGGATCCAACGACTTTATTACCCGGATAGATCTGGAGATAAGCGACTACCTGTGCCGGGAACTCCCCCGGATATTCCCGGTCCCCGTGCTGTCCGAGGAAAACAAGGCCCCCCCCGCCGCTTCATGCCTGTGGATTATCGATCCCATCGACGGAACCAACAACCTTATCTACGATCTGCCCTTTTACGCGGTATCCGTCGGCCTGGTCCGTGAACAACAGGGTATCCTGGGGACGGTATACATCCCCGCCTCGGGGGAGCTGTTTTCCGCGGCCAAAGGCTGCGGCGCTTTTGTGGAAAACCTGCTCATTCCCGGCGCCGGCGCCAGACCCGCCAGGGTAAGCGGCGCGGACAGCCTAAGCCGGGCCATCGTCATGGCCGAAACGGATCCTTACTTTGACCGGGAAAAAAATCCTTCGATGGATCTGATAAAAGCGGTCTACCGCAGATGCATAGACTGCCGGATTACCGGCTCCGCGGCGGTAGACTTAAGCTACATCGCCGCGGGCCGGGCCCACGTCCACTTTTGCCGCAACCTTAACCCCTGGGACTATGCCGGGGGAAGCGTCATCCTGGGCGAAGCGGGGGGCATTGTCAGCCAGTGGGACGGAAGCCCCATGGCCTTTGAGGGCAAACACACCAGCCTGGCATCCAGCAGCCGGGCAATCCACGAAGAAATGCTGGCCCTGGTGGAACAATTTATATGATTCCGGGCTTTTTTTAACCCGCCGCCTTACCCTGGAGTTTCCGTACCGCATCGCGCTTGTCCGGGGCGTCAAAAAAGGCGCTGCCCGCCACTATCACATCGGCCCCTTTTTCAACGGCCGTTCCCGCGTTTTCCGTGGTAATTCCGCCGTCCACCGACAGGAGGTACCGGTATCCCCGCTCCTCCCTGAGCGCCGCCAGTTTAGCCAGTTTTTCAAGGCAGGAGGATATCATTTTCTGGCCGCCAAAACCGGGATTGACCAGCAGCACCAGCACTAAATCTACATCGCCCAGAATTTCGTCCAGGGCGTGAACCGGCGTTCCGGGAACAACGCATACCCCCGGCTTCATTCCAGCGGCCTTTATGTTCTGGATAATCCGGTTTGAATGAAGGGCCGCTTCAACATGAAAGGTAAAATAATCCGCCCCCGCGCCGGCGAAGCCCGCAATGTGATCCTGGGGATTGGTCACCATCAGGTGACAGTCCAGGGGAAGCTTGGTCAGTTTCCGTATATCGGCTGCGGTTTTGGGACCAAAGGTCAGGTTGGGAACAAAATGGCCGTCCATCACATCCACATGTATCCAGTCGGCCCCGGACGCGCCGATTAATTCCACCGCCTCCGCCAGCCTGCCGAAATCCGCCGAAAGGATGGAGGGCGCCGCCAGCGCCGTTCTCTCTGCCATAAACCACCTCACCTGTTAAAACTGATTATCTGCAGGGCGGTCAGCTCGTCGGTAAAAAGATCCGTCACAAGCCCTCCCTGAAGCGCCGCGTGAATCGCCCTGGCCTTCTGCCTGCCGCAGGCTATGCCGATGCGCCGTTTTATGTTAAGAAAGTCTCTTTCGTCTATGCCCACCACCCGCCTGTTGATGGGGATGTCCATAAATTTTCCCCCGGCGTCGTAATGGTACCCGCACAGATGCCCGCAGGAGCCTTCGTCATAAATCCGCTGCGCTTCCAGGGGAGAAAGGAACCCTGCCCGGACCAGGGCGCTGTCGTCGGGTTGATCCGAACTTAAGCCCACCAGAGCCACGTCCAGGGATTGGGCCTTTTCCAGGGTTTCCCGGATACCCGGTTCCTTTAAAAGGGCGTCCCGCAGTTCCGGGGTTTTAACCAGTACGGGAGAAAGAAAGGGATACGAGCGGGCGCTGATTTTATCGGCCAGTATCCGGGCCAGTTCCGCGCCGTCATAAAACAGCGCCGACGCCCCCAGGCCTCCCATAAGCTGCACCACTTCGCAGTCCACAAAACCCGATTTGGGAAGCTGCCTGATGGTATGGTACAGGGCGGTTCCCCAGGAAATGCCGATATGGATTCTGTCGTTCAGCATGGAAGCAAGAAACCCCGACGCTTCAAGGCAGGTTTTGTACAGCGTCAGGGGATAATCGGTTTCGTTGGGAACAACGCACACCGTCTCCAGGCCGTAGGTTTCCGTCAGGAGCCGGCCGGTTTCCGAGCGAAAGGGGGAACTGCCGTTGATTCTGATTTCGACGATCCCCTTTTCCCGGCATTCTTTCAGGATATTGGCCACCGTGGGACGGGAAATTTTATAAAGTTCCGCGATTTCCGATTGGGACATGGAATCCAAATAGTAATGCTTGGCAACCTCAACCAAGAAATCAAAGGATTTGTTCATTTCCTCTTTTTGGGCGGAAGATGTACGCAGCGTCCCAGGGCATCCGCGGCGGCTTCCATCAGCGCCTCCGAAACCGTCGGATGGCCGTGGATAAGCTCCGCCAGTTCGTGGACGGTGATCTCCATAGCCATCAGGGCTGCCGCTTCGTTGATAATCTCCGAAGCTCCGTGGCCCGCCATGTGGACCCCAAGAATTCTGCCGTATTTCGGATCGGCCAAAACTTTAACGAATCCCTCGGGACTGCCCGACGCCAGCGCCCTTCCGTTAACGGCCAGGGGAAAGTTTCCCGCGGATACCGGCCCCGTTTTTTCCGCCCCTTCCTGGGTTAATCCCACGGAAGCAGCCTCGGGGAAACTATACACCACCGAGGGTACAAAATCAAGGTTTACTTTTTTTTGCTTTCCCCCGCCGTCCAGCTGGTTTACCGCGTTTTCCGCGGCGCATTCGGCCATGGCAAAAGCCGCGTGGGCCAGCATCTTTTTTCCGTTAATGTCGCCGGGGGCAAAAATTCCCGGTACGGAACTTTCCATATAATCGTTAACCAGCGCCTTGCCCTTATCAAGGGCCAGGGGAACGGGAGCCGCGGTCAAGTCCCCCAGGGCCGACAGATCCGCGGTCCTGCCTATGGAAATCAGAACCTTGTCCGCTTCCACGGTTTTTCCGCCGGCCAGCGTCAGGAAGAGGGCGTTTCCCCTTTGTTCTATCCGTGAAAGCCCCGTACCGGTATGGATCACCGCGCCCCTCCCGGTAAGGGTTTTATGGAGCAGATCGGAAATATCCCGGTCCATGGGCGGAAGGATCCGGGGCAGCGCTTCGATAATCGTTACCGCGCTTCCGAAGGAAAGGAACGCCATGGCCAGCTCTATGCCGATAACGCCGCCCCCGACGATCGCCAGCCTCGGAGGGATCGTTTCCAAATCCAGAATTTCCGTACTGTCCATGACCCCCGGCAGATCCGCTCCCGGGACGGGAAGTTCCGCTGTCCGGGATCCCCCCGCCAAAAGTACCTTTTTCGCGTCGAAGGTTTCCGTTCCCGCCCGGATGCTGAAGCCCCCGGCGCTCCGGCCCTGAAGGACCCCCGCGCCTTTTATCACATCCACGCCGTTGGCCTTAAGAAGCGACCCCACCCCGCCGGTAAGTTTTTTGACCACCCGGTTTTTTTCCGCCACCGCGGCGGCCATGTCAACCGTTACCGAGGGATCGGCGATGCGGATGCCCCGTTTGGACGCTCCGGCGATCTCGTGAACCAGTTCCGCCGTTTTAAGCAGGGTCTTGGCGGGTATACAGCCCCGGTTAAGGCAGGTTCCCCCCAGTTCGTCCTTTTCGACCAGCAGGGTTTTTGCCCCCAGCCGGGAGGCCCGGATGGCCCCCACATAGCCGGCGGGGCCGCCGCCGATAACAGCCACATCATATTCAGCCATATACAACTCCACACTTTACGATACCGGACTTGCCAAAAATCGAGGTTCCGGGCAGCTCCGCAGAAACAGAAACGACGGTTAATCCCGTTTACGCCAGGCACAGGAGGGGCGCTTCCAGAATATCCTTGAGGGTCTTAAGGAACAGCGAGGATTCGGCGCCGTCCACGACGCGGTGATCGTAGGCCAGGGAAAGGCCCATTTTTTTGCGGTTCACCACCTTTTCCCCCTCCAGCTTAAGCTCGTCCTCCACCGCGCAGACCCCAAGAATGGCCGCCTCCGGGGGATTGATGATGGGGGTAAAAGACGTTATCCCATACATCCCTATGTTGGATACGGTAAAGGTTCCGCCGGTCATTTCATCGGGGGTGAGTTTTCCTTCCCGGGCTTTGGCGGCCAGTTCCGCGGCCCTGGCGGAAAGGCCGGCCAGGGTATAGTCCCGGGCGTTGTGGATCACCGGCACCAGGAGCCCCCGTTCGGAGGCTACCGCCATACCGAGGTTAACCGCGCCCTTATAGACCAGTTCGTCCCCGTCCAGCACCGAATTCATCCGGGGATGGGCCGAAAGGGCCTTCACCGCCGCCGCCAATACAAAATCGTTGATGGTGATCTTTGCCCCGGCGCCGGAACCGGCCAGGACGTCGTTTAATTCCCGCCGGAGTTCCAGCAGCCGGCTGACATCGGGGCGGATCTGGGCGGTTACCTCCGGTATGGTCCGCCGGCTTTCGGCCATGCGCTTTCCGGTAATCCTCTGGATGTTGGTCAGGGCCGTCCGGACATCTTTCCCGGCCTCCGCGCCAGTCCGCCGGCCGCCGATAATTCCGGCCAGATCCGCGCTGAAAATTTTCCCCCCGCGGCCCGAACCCGAAATACCGGCCAGGGAAATCCCGGCGTCCGCGGCCATACGCTTTGCCAGCGGCGTCGCTGGTACAAGCGCCGCCGGTACGGCCCCGGCGGCCCGTTCCACATCGGCCCGGCGGATTTCTCCGTATTTTCCGCCGGGCTGAACCGCGGCAAGATCCACGGCCTTTTCCTGTGCCAGAGCCCGGGCCGCGGGGGTCGCCCTGACTTTGCCCCCGGCCTCCGGGCCGGCCGCCGAACCGGGAGCGGAAAGCGCCGCGCCGCCGGAGGGGGCCGCGGGGGCTTTACCGCCGGGAACCGGCCCGGAGGCCGCCGCTCCCGGAGCGGCGGCCTCGGCGTCCACGGGAACCACGGGAACCACTTCGCCGGGCTGTCCCACCCAGGCGATAACTTTGGTGACCGGCACGGTTTCCCCGGCCCTGCCCAAAACGGCAAGAATCACCCCGTCATAATCGGATTCCAGTTCCATGGTAGACTTGTCGGTTTCGATTAAAGCTACCACATCCCCTTTGGCTACAGTATCGCCTTCCTTAACCCGCCATTCAATAATGATTCCTTCTTCCATTGCCATGCCGGTTTTTGGCATGATGATTGAATTGGCCATCGTATCCTTCCTTTTTGTTTAGAGCAGCGAATTAATCGCGGCGGTAATCTTTTCTTCCGTGGGAACCACCTGGGCTTCCAGATGGGGATTGTACGGAATGGGCACGTCCAGGCCGCCAAGCCGCCGGACCGGCGCGTCCAGATAAAAAAACGCGTCGCTGTCCGCGATAACGGCGGCGATTTCCCCCCCGTAACCCCCGGTTTGGGGAGCTTCGTAGACCACCAGGCATTTGCCGGTTTTTTTAACCGAGGCAATAAGGGTATCCTTGTCCAGGGGAACCAGGGTCCGGACATCCACCACTTCCGTATCAATTCCCCCGGCCGCGGCCATATCTTCCGCCACCTTAAGGCACCGGGGAACCATGCGGCCGTAGGTGATAACGGTCAAATCCCTGCCGGGCCGCTTAAGCTCCGCCTTGCCCAGGGGAACGGAATAATCCTCCCCCGGCTCGGGAACCGGCCCCTTGGTCCGGTAGAGGAGCTTCTGCTCCAGGAACACCACGGGGTTGGGGTCGTAGATCGAAGACTTTAAAAGCCCCTTGGCGTCATAGGGGGTGGAGGGGATGACCACCTTAAGGCCGGGGATATTACAGACCCAGGCTTCGGGGCTTTGGCTGTGCTGTTCCGCCGCGCCGGTTCCGGAACCCCCGGGGGCCCGGAGCACCATGGGCACGGAGCCCTGTCCGCCGAACTGGAAGCGGTTTTTTGCTCCCTGGTTGATAAGCTGTTCCATGGCCAGGGTGATAAAATCGCTGAACATGATTTCCACGATGGGAAGAAGTCCCGTCATGGCGGCTCCCACGGCGCAGCCGGTGATCCCCAGTTCCGATATGGGCGTATCCCGTACCCGTTCGGGACCGAATTCCTCAAACATTCCCCGGGAAACGCCGAAGGCGCCGCCGTAAATTCCTACGTCCTCGCCCATCAGGACAATCCGCCCGTCTTTCCGCATCTCCTCGCACATGGCTTCTCTTAAGGCATCCGCATATGTTATTTCACGCATCTTCCGTTCCTCCTCCTACAGCACAAAGCCGTTCTTGGGCTTCTGATCCCGCACATCTCCGGCGGCGTAGACATCGTCAAAGATCCTTTCGATGGGCAGTTCCGGCGACGCTTCGGCAAAAGCTACGGCCGCGGTGATATCGTTCCGGGCCTGTTCGTCAAAGGCTTCTATTTCCGCCGGGGTAAAAATCTTTTCCTTCAGCAGGTATTCCCGGTACCGCTTGATGGGGCATTTTTCCTTCCAGGCCGCCACTTCGTCCTTGGTCCGGTAGATCTGGGAATCGCTCTTGGAATGACCCATCCACCGGTAGGTATTAAGCACCATCAGCATAGGCCCGTTTTCAAGGACATAGTCCCGGGACTTTTTGGTTTCTTCGTAAACGGCAAGGATGTCGTTGCCGTCCAGGGCGATGCCCTTCATCCCGTAGGAAGAAGCCCGGACAGAAATATCGCTGATATGCATGGACTTGCTGACATGGGTGGACATGCCGTAGTAGTTGTTGGTGCAGACAAAGAGGACCGGCAGCTGCCATACCGAAGCAAGGTTCAGGGACTCATGGAAAGCCCCTTCGTTGGCGGCGCCGTCGCCGAAAAAGCTTACGGTGATGTTGGGTTTTTTAAAGTACTTCTGGGACAGGGCCGCGCCGGCAGCCACGGGAATTCCGCCGCCCACCACGCCGTTGGCCCCCAGGCTGCCTACGGAAAAGTCGGCGATATGCATGCAGCCCCCCTTTCCTTTGCAGTACCCCATTTCCTTGCCTAGGAATTCGGCCATCATCTTCTGTATATCCATGCCCTTTCCTATGGCCTGGCCGTGGCTGCGGTGGGTCTGGGTGATCATGTCTTCCTTTTCCAGGGCGGCGCAGACACCTACCCCGGTAGCTTCTTCGCCTATACAAAAATGGGCGGTCCCGTGAACCTTGCCTTCCACGAAAAGCCTGGCGGCGGTTTCCTCAAATGTCCGGGTTTGTACCATTTTGAGGTACAGATCCCCGTGTAGTTCCCTGGACAGTTTCATCCGAAGGCCTCCTAATCAAGGGTTGTTATGTAATAATGCCCTGTTTTTGCGGGTTTGTCAAATGTAAAACAATAAAGAATATTACTTTACAAATGTATTTTTATTCCCAGCGGGGGTCTAAACCCTGCCCTTAAAACCATAGGCCCCCCCGTATTTGGTGCGGTTTAGTAACATTTACTAGAAAACATCGCATTCCTCTATCTTTTCCCGGCGGGGATCTCTCTTTTTGCCCGGCAGCTCCCACCCTATACGGCGTCCCGTTAGCTCTCCACTTCGGCGTTTCGGCGCAACGGACCAGCCGGCGGGATAACCACGGCATTTACCTGGATATATGGAATAAAGCGCCGGAGAAACGGAGCGGAGAGCGGGATATTCAGAGCGGGAAGCGGGATATTCAGGCCGGGGAGCGGGATATTCAAGCCGGGGAGCGGGATATTCAAGCCGGAATGATAGCATATACTACAAAAGGAGTCAAAAATGCACGCATTCCCGTTGGAATTATTCAAAGCGGGCAAATGTCGTTTTCAGTTTATGGCGAAAACGGCACGGTATTACCAAACCGGAAACATGTATACGAAATTGGTTCCATTACGAAATCATTTACCGGAGCACTGTTCTGTAAGGCTGTAAGCGAAGGTAAAGCAAATTTAGATGATTCAATTGACCGTTTCCTTGATCTTCCCGCAAAAAATTATTACCCGACTATAAAACGCCTCTTAACCCATACATCAGGCTGAATAATACCAAAATATCTGACGGAAGCGGTGATTTATCACATTACCTGGTATGGAACAGCGGCAATCCTTATATTTCTGCAGGCGGACTTGTATCTACAGTTACAGATATGATGAAGTATGCGCAAATGCAAATGGACGAATTACCGTCATATTTGAGCCTGTCCCATACTGTAATAATTCAACACGATCCGGTAAGTGTTCCTGAATTGGATATTCGCGTGGACGCTTACGGTTTAGGCTGGGAAATTGATACGGTACATAACAATATACTGCATGGCGGGTCTAACGGTAACTACAACTGTTTTGTTATTTTTGATACATCAAGAAAGATCGCGGTGGTTGTTTTATCAAATATGGCTGTTCAATATAGAGCAAACGCGCAGGCAATTGGCGCGGCAAAGTTAAAGGAGTTGAAGAATTAAAATGAAAAAAGGAACTTGTAATAAATTTTGTGTAAACGGCTATACTACTATAAGGAGAAAGTATGGCCTTTTCAAAAGAAGTTTTGGATGAGATTCTGAAGGGCTACCACGGCCCTGATGGTTTTTGCGC
>JAISBN010000003.1 GCA_031266175.1 Treponema sp.
CCCCGTGAAAAGAACGCTTAACAGTTCAGGAGTACGCAGGGTAACTTCATATTCCAGATTCAGGTTAAGGATAGTTCCGTGATAATACGGGTCATCCTGATCGGGGATCTGGGATGCAATCAGATCGTTTACTATCAAGTCGTTAATTGCCTTTTCCCGGGCGTCATCCCCCAGCCCATGAATCTGCGGATAGCGTATGGTTATTTCGTCCTGCGTAAACGTTCCGGAAGCAATATCATAAAGGGTTTCCTGAAACTCTTCTTCGTACTCCTCCTCGTACGCTTCTTCTTCCGCCGCCTCTGTTTCTGTTTTTACGGCGTCCGTTTCGGCAGTTTCATAACCGCTTACCGGCGCAGTAACGGTGTTTAGTTTTTTATCCGAGTTACATCCCGCAAAAAGGAAAACCGTTATAACAAAAAGCGCCGCCGCCTTATGTTCCATTTCTTTTATTCCTTCTCAAAATAATCATACCAATACCGCGCCTTTTTCCCGCGGCTTTTCTTGGCTTCATCCGACTGATTGCCGGGGTTTTTTGTCGAATGTTTCGGCGGCTTCTTCGTACCGGAGCATAGAAACAAGGATACCAGGGAATATCGGGGGGGTAAAGCGGCGGGGGTACTTGACCAAAACGGGGAAACCGGGCATAGTAAATACACGCCCAGATGGTGGAATTGGTAGACACGCTGGTTTCAGGTACCAGTGCCTTCAAAAGCATGGAAGTTCGAGTCTTCTTCTGGGCAGATAAGTTAAGTCTTTGTGGTATAAGGAATTAACGATTTACAGCCTACCCGAAAGCGGGCGGAGAATATGATGCCGGCGCTTAAAAAAGAAGAAGGAAAAAACCATTATACCTACGCGGAGTACCTTTCCTGGGATACGGATAAGCGCTGCGAACTTATAAACGGCGAGGCATGGATGATGGCCGCCCCATCGGTGGCGCATCAAACCATAAGCAGGGAACTGCTGGGACAATTCTGGAACTTCTTAAAGGGCAAACCCTGCGAAGTCTTTGCGGCCCCCCTGGATGTGCGGCTTTTTCCAAAGGACGATGACAGCGACGATACAGTCGTCCAGCCGGATATACTTGTCGTCTGCGATAAGTCAAAAATTGCCGATAACCGGGCCTGCCGGGGCGCTCCGGATATGGTTATCGAGATCCGTTCCCCCTCAAATACCGAAACTCCCCTGTTTTTAAAATTCTCCAAATACCTCAGGGCGGAAGTACGGGAGTATTGGCTTATCGACCCGGAAACAAGGGATATCCAGGTGCATATTCTGGAAAAGAAAGAGGGGTCGCCGGGGCATTATATCTCCACCATTTGCGGCACTATAAAAACCCTGGAGGTATCCATCCTTCCGGGCATGATCGTAGACTTTAGCAGTATCTGGAACGCTTTTTAACTCAAGGTCCCCGCTCCGAATATCCCGCTCCCCGGTCCGAATATCCTGCTCCCCGCTCCGAGTATCCAGCTCCCCGGTCCGAATATCCAGCTCCCCGGTCCGAATATCCTGCTCCCCAGTCTGAATATCCCGCTCCCCGCTCCGTTTCTCCGGCGCTTTATTCCATATACCCGGATAAATGCCGTGGTTATCCCGCCGGCCGGCCCGTTGCGCCGAAGCGCCGAAGTGGAGAGCTAACGGGACGCCCTATACGGTGGGAGCTGCCAGGAAAAAAGAGAGATCCCCGCCGGAAAAAGAGAGGGGAATGCGATGTTTTCTAGTAAATGTTACTAAACCGCGCCAAATGGGGGGGGCCTGTCAGTATCAGACCGGAAGAGGGATTTTGTCAACTGTCCCTTTGCAGAAGCCGGTAGAGCCGGTCCAAATCATCCATGGAATAGTAGTCAATCTCGACGCGCCCCCTGGCAAGGCTGCCGTTAATCACTACCCTGGTCCCCAGGGTTTCGATAAACTTCTCCTCCAGGGCTTTTAACTCCGGGTCCCGCCGGTTCGTTGTATCTCCGGCATTACCGCCATTGGCGCCGACCATACCGCCTTTGCCGTCCGGGGTTTTTCCCGCGAGTTCCGCCGCCCGGTTTTCCGTCATCCGTACGGAAAGGCCCCGGGCGTTTATTTCGGCAAAGAGCTTTTCCTGATCCGCCGCCCGGCCCAGGGACAAAAGAGCCCTGGCGTGGCCGGCGCTGATGCTGCCTTCCTCCAGGGCTTCCCGCATGGAGGCGGGAAGCTTCAGGAGCCGCAGGGCGTTGGCCACGGTGGAACGGTTCTTTCCGACCCGTTCCGCCGCTTCGTCCTGGGACAGGCCGCCGGTTTCCATCAGCTGTTTATAAGCCGCCGCTTCCTCAATGGGGTTAAGGTCCGCCCGGTGGATGTTTTCGATCAGCGCCACTTCCAGCCGTTTCTGTTCCGAGTAGCGCCGGACAATCACCGGGATTTCGGCCAGCCCCGCCAGCCGGGCCGCCCTGGCTCTCCGTTCCCCGGCGATAATGATATAGCCGCCGTTCCTGTCTTCGTCCACAATAACGGGCTGGATAAGGCCGTGCAGTTTTATCGACGCGGCCAGTTCTTCCAGCTGAGCCTCCCCGAAACGTTTGCGGGGCTGGCCGGGATTGGCCTTGAGCGCGTCCAGACTGATAATGATTTCCGCGGTTCCCGCGGCGGGCCGGGCCGGTAAATTGTTCCCCTCCGTCCGGTAATCTTCTTCGGGGAGCAGCGCCCCCAGTCCCTTGCCAAGCCGCCCTTTAGCCACGGGCGCAGACCTCTCCCGCCAGGCTTTGATAGGCCTTTCCGCCGGAACTGTCCGGGTCGTACTGGGAAATGGGCTGGCCGTGGGAAGGAGCCTCCGAGATGCGGACATTCCGGGGGATGATCGTTTCAAATACCTTTTCCCTGAAATAGGCGCTTACTTCCTTAACCACATCCTGGGCCAGCCGGGTCCGCTGATCATACATGGTAAAAAAGATGCC
The DNA here is from genome assembly GCA_031266175.1 of Treponema sp. Classification (GTDB taxonomy): domain Bacteria; phylum Spirochaetota; class Spirochaetia; order Treponematales; family Breznakiellaceae; genus JAISBN01. The sequence continues at coordinate 2,925 of JAISBN010000003.1, forward strand.
CCCTATCTGGAGAGAGGTATTCAAGCCCTTCTGGATACGCCGGATTGTCTGAAGCAGCAGGGAAAGGCCCTCCATGGCAAAGTATTCGCACTGCATGGGAATCAGCACCGAGTCTGCCGCGGCCAGGCCGTTCAGGGTAAGAACCCCCAGGGAAGGGGGACAATCAATCAGGATAAAATCATACCGGTCACGGACCGGGGCCAGGGCGTTTTTCAGGAACAGGTCCCGGTTTTCCTGTTCCACCAGTTCTATCGCGGCCCCGGACAGGTCTATCCCCGAAGGGATAACCCACAGGTTGGGCACCGAGGTCTTACGGATAACGTCGTCCAGGGCGGCTTTTCCGGAGATAAGCTCGTATACTCCGGGCTTTTCCCCGGTTTTATCCAGCCCCACGCCGCTGGTCAGATTTGCCTGGGAGTCAAAGTCAACCAGCAGCACCGTTTTATCCGCTTCTGCAAGATAGGCCCCCAAATTAACCGCCGAGGTGGTCTTGCCCACGCCGCCCTTTTGGTTAACAAAAACAAACACTTTACCCATTCCCCCACTATATCACAGGAAAGATTCTATTGCTATTGAATTACCGGGATTTAATGTATATTTTATATCTATGACTCTCTGCACGACCCCGATTCGCCTGCTTGCCCTGGACCTGGACGACACGCTGCTGCGCTCGGATCTGTCCATATCCTACCGTACCCGGAACGCCATCAGAAAGGCAGAAGCCCGGGGGGTTACGGTGGTTCTGGCGTCCAGCCGGGCTCCGGCGGCGCTGGAACATTTTTCCGCCCTGCTGGGGCTTAACAAAAAAGGCGGTTACCTTATTGCCAATAACGGGACCATCGTCCAGGAAAGCCAGACGGGAAAGTGCATCAGCGATGTACAGATTTCCCCCGGCGCGGCGCTCCTTATCTTCGACATGGCCGACGCCGAGGGTTTCGCGGTCCAAATCTACGATGACGATATTATGTACATTTCCCGGTTCAATGAATTTGCCGAGTACGATCAAAAGATCACCGGTCTCCGCCAGGTGGTGGTGGAAAATTTCCGGTCCATGGTAGCTTCGGGCTGCCACAAAATGCTGATCCCCGGGGATCCCATGATCCTTGCCCCCCTGGCCCGGCTCCTTTCCAGTTATGCCGACGGGGCCGTTATCTATACCACAAAACCCTATCTGCTCGAGGTACTGCCCCCGGGCACGGACAAGGGAAGCGCCCTGGCGCTGGTATCGGAGCAGCTGTCCATCCCCAGGGATGCGATTCTGGCGGTGGGGGATTCAATGAACGACGAAACCATGCTCCGCTGGGCGGGTTTTCCCGTGGCCATGGCGAACGGCGACGACCGGATAAAAAAACTGGCCTCCCTGGTAACGGAAAAATCCAACAACGAAGACGGGGTGGCGGAAGTTATCGAACGGTATATTCTGGGCAATGAAACCCTTACCCTTCAGGGGCAGGCCAATGGCTGACGATAAACCCGATATTCCCATCAGTACCGTCGATTCGCCTTCGGTTGTCCTGGAACTTATTTACCAGCTTAAGATAAAAAATGTTATGTCCACGGCGGTGATCACCGCGGGAAAAACCGATACCCTGCGGTATATCCAGGCCCTGATGAAGGAAAACTATATCACCGGCGTACCCATTACCGAAGGCAGCAGGCTTATGGGCCTGGTTTCCATCGACGACATTGTGACCGCCCTGGACAACGGTTACATCGACGAACCGGCGGAGGGCAGAATGAGCCGGAACCTTATTGTCCTGGAAGACGACATGCCCCTGTCCTTCGCGATTTCGTACCTTAACAAATACCGCTACGGACGATACCCCGTGGTGAACAAACAGCAGGAACTGGTAGGCATTCTGACCAGCAAAGACGTTATCGGAACCCTGCTGGTAGAAATGAACAGGGAGGTGCTCCGCCTGGAAAAGATAAGCGAAGCCCACAACAGCAGCGCCGGTTTTTCGGAAATGGAATTTGCCACCACCAAATACGATTTTGAACTGGCCGGCAGGGCTTCAACGGAAATTAAAAAGGCCCTGAAAAAACACAATATTGATTCCCAGATCATCCGGAGGGTAGCCATTGCCAGCTATGAACTGGAAATAAACCAGGTGGTCCATTCCCTGGGCGGAACGATCAGCTGTTCCATCCAGCCCGACAAGGTGATTGTGACCGCCGCCGACACCGGCCCCGGCATCGAGGACGTAAACCTGGCCCTTCAGGAAGGGTGGTCCACCGCCAACGAATGGATCCGTTCCCTGGGCTTCGGCGCCGGCATGGGGCTTGCCAATACCAAGCGGGTCAGCGACGAGTTTACGATCAGCTCGTCGCCGGGAAAAAGTACCACGGTACGCTCGGTAATATTTCTTAATTCCCCCAAGGAAGAATCGGGGATTTCTCCCTTATAAAAAAAACGTTACCCGCCATGCGCCTTCGGGCCGCCGGCGCGGAGAAACAGACAGGCGCTGCAAGGAGGCGCCGGCACATGACCATACGAGAAGCCGCGGCTATGCTCAAAGCTGAAATTTTACAAAATGAATTTGAAGATGTTCCCCTGACCGGGGCCTATACTTCGGATCTTCTTTCCGATGTCATGGCCAATGCCAAAGAAGGGGGGGCGCTTATTACCATCCAGGCCCACAAAAATACCGTGGCTGTGGCAACCCTGGTTAACATAGCCCTCATTATCCTCTGCAATAACCGTCCCATCCAGGACGACGACATGCTGGAAGCCGCCAAGGAAGAAGGCATCGCCGTAATCCGCACCAAAGAAAACCAATTTACCGTATCGGGCAAGCTCTGGACAGCGCTTTCCCCCCGGTAATACTGGCCATACATTTCATAACAAGGAACACAATGTGAAAATAGGAAGAAAACTCCTCGTCATGATTATCACCATTACTGTGGTGGGAATCGGAATCCTTTTGGGAACTGTTTTACTGATTTCCCAAAAACAAATTACCCTGCTGATTAACAATGAATTGAAAAATCTGGCAGACAATGAATCCAGTCAGCTTGCGTTGTGGCTGGACTCCTCCTTCAGCGTCGCCAGGTCTCTGGCCCAGTCGATGGAAAGCTATGAGGAAATAGACGTCCGGGAGCGGCGTTTCTTCTACAATGTGCTGCTCAAGCGGATGGCCGAGGCAAACCCCGAACTCGCCACGGTCTGGACCATCTGGGAGCCAAACGCCCTGGACGGTCTGGACGCCGAATATGCCAATACCGCCGGGAACGACGCCACCGGCAGATTCATCCCCGCCTGGTCCCGGACCGGTACCGGGACCGCCGGGGTAAGCCCCGCGGTGGGTTATGAGGACAGTGGCGCGGATTTTTACTTTACCGCCATGCGGACCGGAAACGAAACCATCGTGGAGCCTTTTCTGTACAACATAAACGGAACCGATACGCTGATTACTTCCCTGACGGTTCCCATAAAAAAGAACGGCAAGTCCATAGGCGTTGCCGGCGTCGACATTGCCCTGTCCAAAATTCAGGCCGCCGTAGAGGCCATCAGGCCCTACGAAGGCAGCATTGCCGCCGTTTTTACCAACAACGGACTGGTGGCGGGACATTTTGATCCTTCCCGGCTTGGAAAATCCGTAACCGTCACCGAAGCGGATATCGTGGGCAGCCATATGCCCGATTTTGTGAACGCCATAAAAACAGGTTCCCCCTACTCGTTCTCGAGTACCGTCAACGAGAACAGCATACAGGAAGGATTCACGATATTTACCGACCCCATTTTCATAGGGAAAACCACTACCCCCTGGGCCCTGGCTCTGGGAATACCCCAAAAGGTCATTAACGCGCCGGTTTTAAGGATGACCCGTATAAGCAGCATTATCAGCGTGGTAATGCTCCTGGTTATAGCCGCGGCGGCTTTTTTGATTGCCCAATCCATCAGCAAACCGATCAAATACATGACGGGTGTCGTTACGAGCCTTGGAGAAGGGGATTTAACCAAACAGTTAACCATCAACCGTAAAGATGAAATAGGGGACATGGCGAAGGTCTTTAACGGAACCCTGGGGAAAATCAAAAATCTTGTGGTGATGATCAAAAAACAGTCGGCCGTCCTCTTTGATATCGGGAACGAGCTTTCCAGCAACATGACCGAAACCGCGGCGGCCATTAACGAGATAACCGCCAATATTCAAAGCATCAAGGGCCGGGTTATAAACCAGTCCGCGTCGGTAAGCGAAACCAACGCTACCATGGGGCAGATCACCGTCAATATCGAAAAACTCAACGTCCATGTGGATCACCAGGGCGAAAGCGTTGCCCGGTCTTCTTCCGCCATTGAGGAAATGCTTGCCAATATCCGGTCCGTTTCCCAGACATTGATCAAAAACGCCTCTAACGTCAAAGAGCTAATAGCCGCCTCCGAGGTGGGCCGGTCGGGTCTTCAGGAAGTAGCCGCGGATATTCAGGAGATCGCCCGGGAATCCGAAGGGCTGCTGGAAATCAACGCGGTAATGGAAAACATCGCGAGCCAAACCAACCTTTTATCGATGAACGCCGCCATAGAAGCCGCCCATGCCGGGGAAGCGGGAAAGGGTTTTGCCGTGGTAGCCGATGAGATACGGAAACTGGCCGAAAATTCCGGGGAGCAGTCCAAGACCATTGCTGTGGTCCTTAAAAAGATTAAAGATTCCATTGACAAGATAACCAGGTCTACCGACAGCGTTCTTAACAAGTTCGAAGCCATCGACGGCGGGGTCAGAATCGTTTCGGATCAGGAAGAAAATATCCGGAACGCCATGGAAGAACAAAACGCCGGAAGCCGGCAGATCATGGAAGCTATCGGCCAGCTGAACGAAGTTACCCGGATGGTCAAAGACGGTTCAACCGAAATGTTTGAGGGCAGCCGCCAGGTAATTCATGAAAGCAAAAACCTGGAGATGATGACCGGGGAAATAACCAATGGAATGAACGAGATGACCGCCGGGGCGGATCAGATCACCGTGGCGGTAAACAGGGTCAATACCATCAGCGGTGAAAACAAGGAAAGCATTGACGTGCTGGTCCAGGAGGTATCAAAGTTCAAGGTTGAGTAAACTGCCAAGAATCCAGCATCCATGCTGGATTCTTGGCTTGTAGTTCGCCTGCGGCGAACTCCACCTCTCCGCCTCCGGCGGAGAGCACTGGTTCAGCGGCATCCATGCCGCCTAAAGCAGGAATCGGCATCCTTGCCGGAATGGTTTTGTACATGTACGGAACCGTTCCCCCGGCGCGGATGCCGGGGGTGAGTCCCTTGCCGCCTTCCGCTCTTCTTTTCTATAATGCGGTATACATGGTATACGTGGTATACCCCAGCGCCGGAGGAGCCCTTGATACCACAGTTATTTGCGGATGCCCGTAAGCTTGTTTTTAAATTCGGGTCCAATACCCTGGCGGACGGCAATGGAAAAATCAACGGCCCCCTGCTTGCGGAATTCGCGGAACAGACCGCGGCGCTTCGTAACCAGGGTAAACAAATCGTTATTGTCTCTTCCGGCGCCCAGGTGGCGGGGCTTTCGACCATGGATAAATGGGCCCGCAAAAAGGATCTCCATTACCGGCAGGCCTTATGCGCGGTGGGCCAGGTGGAATTGATGAACGCCTGGGCCAGGGCCTTTGCCCCCCAGGGCATCCATATAGCCCAGATATTGCTGACCAGGGACGACTTCGGCGATAACAACCGGACCCTGAACATGCGGAATACCCTGTTTACCCTGGTGGACGAGGGGATCATCCCGGTCATCAACGAAAACGATACGGTCAGCGTGGAAGAAATCAAAATTGGCGAGAACGATACCCTGGCCGCCCAGTCCGCCATACTATGGAGCGCCGATTTGCTGGTTCTGTTCAGCGATATTGACGGCCTCTACGACAAAAATCCCAAAAACCACAAAGACGCCCGGCTGGTTACCGAAGTCCGGGATATTGCCGCGGCCCGCCGTTCGGTGGGTTCCGGCGAAACCAACGAATTCGGAACCGGGGGCATTGTTACCAAGCTGGACGCCGCCGAGCAGGCCCTGTCCTACGGTATTCCCATGATCCTTGCCCACGGCGGCCGGGAGCGGGTTCTGGAAGCCCTGGCCGCGGGGACCCAGCGGGGAACGGCTTTTTTATGTACAGAACAGCCAAACCCGTGATATACTTTCCCATCACGATCGGAGGTACGCGGGGATGAAAACATTGATTGCCTGTATAGGCGCCGGGAATATGGGAACCGCCCTGATGAAAGGGGCCGCCGCGGCCGCGGGGGGCGAAAATATCGGCTTTTCCGACGCGGACAAAGCCAAAGCCAGAGCTTCCGCCCGGTTAATGGGGGCCATGGTTTTCGGTACCAATGTGGAGGCGGTAAAAACCGGAAAATACGTTTTTCTTGCGGTCAAGCCCCAGATTCTGCCTTCGGTCCTGGCGGAAATAGCCCCGGTTGTCAGGGACCGTATTGTTTCGGGGGATGCTCCGATACTGGTGTCCCTGGCCGCGGGGTGGTCAATCGGTAAAATACAGGCCATTATCAGCGGTTCGGGAATGGATGTTCCCGCCGCCCGGGCTCCGGTGGCTTCGGTCCTCGTTGCCAGGATCATGCCCAACACTCCGGCCCTTATCTCCCAGGGGATGATAGCTTTTTCCGCTTCCCACAAGTTTCCTTCGGCCAGGCTTGACGAACTGGAAAAGATTCTGGGCGGCGCGGGGCTGGTGGACAAGGTGGACGAAAAATTGATGGACGCCGTCACGGGCCTTTCCGGTTCCGCCCCGGCTTTTGTATGCCAGTTTATCGAAGCCCTGGCGGACGGCGGAGTTCTGGCCGGACTTTCCCGGGACAAGGCCCTGCGCTACGCCGCCCAGACGGTGATGGGAACCGCCGCCATGGTCCTGCAAACCGGCAGACATCCGGGGGAACTAAAAGACATGGTTACCTCGCCCGGAGGCACGACGATACAGGGAGTCGCCGCCCTGGAACGGGGAGCTTTTCGCGGGGCGGTTATTTCCGCGGTAGAAGCGGCCTGGAAGCGATCCGGCGAACTGGGCTAAACAGCCAGGATCGCCATCCCTGGCGATTTTTGGGTTTGGAGTTTACCTGCGGTAAACTCCACCCCTGCCCGTCGTATTGCGCCAAAATAAAATCTAAGTGAAAAAAGTGTGCGCCACAATTAAGAAATCCAGCCGAACCGCTCAAGCGGTTTCTCCTGTGATACCCCTTTGAGCGGCCAATTTCAAGAGC
>JAISBN010000061.1 GCA_031266175.1 Treponema sp.
TGGTAAAAAGCATGAAAGGATTGTAGCATGTTTGGAAAATTCGTGCAACAGAAAAATTTAACAATGGGCGGGGGGTTGGGGCCTATGGACGCCCAATGGACGGAAACCCCCGCCTGGACCGCCGCCTATGACGCCAACGGCGGCGGCGGGACCATGCCCCCCAGTACGGCCCAGGAAAACAAGCCTCTGACCCTGAAAACGAACGCCTTTACCCGGACGGACTTCGCGGGCCGGGCGGAAAACAGGCCGGGACGCCTTCACCGGGTGTGCCGCCCTGGCGGGCGCGCACAGGTGCCAGGCACCTTTTAACTCTTACGCTTTTTGTATTTTTCGAACCCATGGCCTTTAAAATCAACATTGTATTCCGCGGTGCGGACGCAGTAAATGCTTTCATCGATGGTGGCATATATATTGACCGCCAGCATAAAGCAAATAGACCATTCGGGAATCGTGCGCAAAAACGCCCAAAAGAATATACCCACATAGCAACTGGCGGCAAATAATTTTTGAAAATAAGTATGAACCATATTGCCCTTGCCGTGGTAAATCCGCGCCAGTATAAACACAAAGACCTTATTAAGGACGGTTACGACCATCATGCCGACATAAAGCCAGAATTGCCAAGCTGCAAGGTTGTCGCCGACAAAGCGGACAAAACAAAGGGTTGCTCCCATAACAAGCACCAGCACATCTCCAATGGAATCCAGGGCCGCCCCCAGGTCGCTTTCAGCCTTGAGCTTGCGGGCCAGCGTCCCGTCGAGCTTGTCGGTGCTAAGCAGGATTAAATAGGCAATAATCCAGACAATAGGTACATTAGAAAAAATTATGCCGATAAACGGCAGGGGAAAATTTATCTCCCATTTTCTCCAGATTAGAAAGGGTAACGCAAACGCCCCGATAATGCGGAAACAAGATATGATGTTCGGCAGATGTTTTTTTAATCCCGATGCTCTTAATTCTTTCATAGGTAAATTTCCTTAACTAGTCAGTTTGGAATTATCCGAAAAGAAAACTTGCTAATTAGCCGCATGGTTTCCCGTTGTTTTTACACTTTTTACAATTTGTGTCAAGACATAACAGGCCGCTGTACGCTCCGCGGCTAAGGCGGAGCGGGGTTCCGTTCCGCCTTGGCGGCCTCCCGCGCCCCGCTCCGCCCGCGTTTCGCCGGCCCCGGCCGCCTCCAGGCTGTTTCCGCGCCCACAGGCAACCGGTTTACGTGTTCATTGACAGGTGTCAATCGAAGGAATACAATAATCCATCACAAGAGGAGGCCTTTCATGAAAAAGGTTAAGGATGTGTACAGCGGGTTTTACACGGTCGACGACGCCATCAACATGGATGTCGATACGGTAAAAAATCTCCAGGAAACTTACTCCAACAAGCTCAAGGTGGTCTTGTCCGGGGGCAAGTATTTCAAAAAGGCGGAAAACGCCGGTTTCATCGACCATGAGGGAAAACGGCATGTGGACATGATGGGCGCGGTCGGGGTTATGACCGTAGGGAACAACAATCCTTTTATCTGGGAGCAGATTGAAAAGGTCTTTAAGGCCAAATCCTACATCATGGGGGCCGTGTCTTACCATAACATCGCCGCCGCGCTCTACCGGAATCTCGCCTTGACCACCCCCGGTCAAAAATTAACCAAGGCCCAGATCTCCGGCGGCGGCGCCGAAGCCATCGAAGGGGTTATCAAGCTCTGCAAGATCGCCCAGCGCAACAAACCCAACAAGACCAAAATTCTCTCCACCATCAACGCCTTTCACGGCAAGACCGCCGGGGCGGTTTCGGTGGGCGGCAAGGATACCTGGCAGATGTACCAGGGCAGGCTGCTTCTGGATCAGGTTACCCACATACCCTTTAACGATGTGGAGGCCCTGAAAAAAGAGCTGTCCTCCGGTATCTATCAGGGTTTTATCGTGGAGCCTATCCAGGGTGAAGGCGGGGTCCATGTGGCCACCGACGAGTTTATGCAGACCGCCCGGGAGTACTGCGACAAATACGATACGATTTTCGTGGCCGATGAAATTCAGACCGGCTGCTGCCGCACCGGCAAGTTCTGGGCCGTCGAGTGGCCTAACGTAATTCCCGACGTCATAACCTTCGGCAAGGGCATTTCCGGCGGCCTTATCCCGCTGGCCGGTTACATCGCCAAAGCGGAAGTCTACGACGCGGCCTACGGTTCAGCCGAAACCGCTTTCCACCATACCGCCACCTATCAGGGCAACGCCATCGCCGCCGCCGCGGGGATCGCCGCGCTTCAGTTCATGATAGAAAACGATCTCTGCACCGCAGCCCAGGAAAAAGGCAAGATCATCAAGGACTCCATGCTGGAAGCCCAGAAAAAATACCCCGGCATCATCAAGGAAGTCCGGGGCCGGGGCTGCCTTATCGGCGTTGAGTTTGAGCCGGTTCAGGCGGGGCTAAAGGAAAAATACGGCGAGAACTGGGCCATGGAATGTGAACACTACTTTTCCGAGGAGTTCCGAATCCAGATTATGCACTCCTTTAACAACCCCAAGGTGTTCCGGTGGCTGCCGCCCCTTACGGCCCCCATGGAGGATATAGAATACGCCCTGGACGCTTTTGACAAATCCGTGGAACACGTTTACAAACTTTCCAAGGGATAAGCCCGCGCGCGGTAAGCGCGGACCGAAAATTTATGCTAGAGGAGCCGCCCGGGAACCCCAGGTTTCCGGGCGGTTTCTATGTAAGCCCCTGCTTTTTTGTTTCCGGGCCGGTTACGATACTACGGTTCATTCGGTTGAAGGGGAACAAATTCCGTTATTTTTAAGGTGTAGTACCCTCCCCCGTCTACAGGTTCGGCGTATCCTTCTGAAAATGCAACTTCCCTGGGATAGTGGTATTGACCGTCGTAGCTAATTTGCAACGTTACCGATACTATTTTTAATCCGTCATAGGTTCCGTTCTTTACGGTTTCTATAAAATCAAAGGTCCCGTTTATAAAATCGTAAATCTGCGGCATAGTTTCGGCCATAACATATTCATGGTACTGATCAGGGTTTTCAACAACCGGCGCTTCGTTTTCCCTAACGGTTATTTTTACCGGCCCGGCCGGACCGGCGTCGTTAAAGAATTCATAGGTGAAGCGGTAATTTTTAATATCCCCGGAATTCCAGGCGGCCCGCTCTTTTTCAAAGGTTTCTCTATCGGCGTTAACCGTCAATTTTTCATTAAAGGGATTGCCGCAGGAATTAAGAAAAACCAACAGCAGGGCAAAAAGGCTGAAACACGCGGATCGAGTACAGGCGGGGATCATGGTTCCAGGGTACGGTAAAATAAGCGGTTTTTCAACTCATTGTGCGGCCGCGGCGCAATTTGCAGTTTACTCAGCGGCAAGTGAAAGGACGCCGCGAAAATCTATGCGGGGTCCGGGGTGGAACCCCGGAGAGGGGGAAGCGTAAGACTTGCCGCTTCCTCCGCCGGGTCTTTAGGCCCCGCGGGGGCCTGGGGGGTTTTGCGGTTTACCGCAAAACCCCCTCCGCACAATGCGGCAAGGCTGGAGCGGGGGGGAGGCTTCCCCCGCATACCTTATTTTATAACATCCATTATTTCCCGGATAACTCCGTCGGCCTTGTCGTTGTCTACCTGGCAGGTCCCTACCTGGCGGTGGCCGCCCCCGCCGTAACGGTAGAGGAGGCTCCCCACATCCACCGAGGCGCTGCGGTTAAGGGTGCTGTACCCCACGGTGACGGCGGTGTTGGCCTTGTCCCGGCCGTCGATAACCCACATGGAAATGTTCTGTTCCGGGAACAGGGTGTAGATTAGGAACCGGTTCCCCGCGTAAATGGGGTCCACCTTCCGCAGATCTATCAGCACGGCGTTCCCTTCGATCTTGGCGTAGTGCTGTATCATGTCCCGGAACAGGCCGGCCTGTTCGTAGTAGAGGTCCAGCCGTTCCTTTACGTCGGGCATCTCCAGGATTTCGTCGATGGTTTTTTCCGAGCAGGCCTGGGCGAGGTTTTTCATTAAATCGTAATTGCTGATGGTGAAATTCCGGAAGCGCCCCAGTCCGGTCCGGGGGTCCATGATAAAGCCCAGAAGCACCCAGCCCTTGGGGTCTACAATTTCGTCCCTGGTCAGGTTCCCCGAATCCACCTTGTCCACGTACTCGATCATCCGGGAGAAGCGGCCCAGCTTTTGGTCCCCGCCGTAGTAGTCGTAGACCACCCGGGCGCAGCTTGGGGCCTGCCGGGAGACTCCCTCAAAAAAAGTCTTGGCCCCCAGCCGTTCGTTCTCGCTGGAATGGTGGTCGAACCACAATCTACAGCCCTTGATATAGGGGATATTCGCCAAAATATCGTCGCCGCCGGCGGTAACCAGTCCGTCTTGAATATCTTTAGGATGGACGAATTTCCATTCGTCAATAAGCCCCAGGTAAAGGAGCAAGGCCCCGCAGGCCAGCCCGTCAAAGTCCGATCTTGTTAATAATCTCATATTCTCTCTCCTCCAGTCCTACGCCGTGCCGGCCCATACTATATAATACATTCATGATAGATTCAAATTCCACTCAAAAAAAGCTGATCCGCTTTACGGCGGGAATCCTGGTTCTTCTGGGAATCCTTGGAATTCTGGCGTCCTGCGCCACAAGTTCCGCGCCCAAGGAGCCCGATGTCTACCCAGGCTTGGGAAAGCCCGGGGATCCCATCCCCTTTATGGAAAACGTCCGCACCGGCGTCCTGCCCGGGGGGCTGCGGTACTTTATTTTGGAGAATCCCCGGCCGCAGAACCGGGCCTACCTTACCCTGGCGGTAGACGCCGGGTCCATTCTGGAGCAGGAGGACGAGCGGGGGCTGGCCCACTTTGTGGAGCACATGGCCTTTAACGGCACCGCCCGGTTCCCCGAATCGGAGCTTATCGACTATTTACGGTCCCTGGGCATGCGTTTTGGGCCGGAAGTCAACGCCTATACCAGCTACGACCGCACGGTTTACGGCATCGAGGTGCCGGTGGAACAGGACGCGGGGGCCGGCCTTCCGGTAAAGCGGATTCCCGGCAGGGCCCTGGATATGCTGGACGACTGGACCCGGGCCGTCCTCTTTGATCCCAAGGACGTGGACGAGGAACGGCTGGTCATCATGGAGGAATACCGGTCCCGGCTGGGGGCGGTAAACCGGGTCCAGGGGAAGCTGCTCCCCCTCCTCCTTCAGGATTCCCTCTACGCGGAGCGGGTCCCCATCGGGCTGCCGGAAATTATTGAAGGGGCCCCGGCGGAGCGGATGCAAGCCTTTTACCGCCGCTGGTACCGGCCCGATAACATGGCCCTGATCATCGTGGGGGACTTTGACGGCGCGGTCCTGGAGGCGGAACTCCCCGGCCGTTTTCCCGGCGGGCCGGCGGAAGGGCCCCTGGACCGGCCCCGGTACAACCTAAGCCCCCCCCGGAAAGGGACGCAGGCGGTGGTTATCACCGACCCGGAGCTTAGTTTTTCCCAGATCAGCCTCCACTACAAGGGGCAGGAGCAGCCGGATCGTTCCACCCTAAGGAGCTACCGGGAGAATCTGATGGACCGGCTGATCCAGCAGATCCAGAATATCCGCTTTGAGGAAGCCTCCCAAAGGCCGGAAACCCCCTATATCGGGGGGGTGATATGGAAGTCCCAGTACGGCGCTTCCTCCTGCTACTACGATATGGTCGCCGTCCCTAAGGCCGGCGCCGTGGAGGCCTCCCTGGGGGAACTGCTGCGGGAAAAGGAGTCCCTGCGGCGTTTCGGCTTTACCCAGGACGAAATTGACACGGCCAAGGCCCTGTTCTTGTCCGATCTGGCCCAGACCCTTGCCGAAAAGGACCGGCAGCAATCGAACAACTACGTGTCCGCCCTAACCGAACACTTTTTGGAAGAAGATCCCCTGCCGGGCATCGGCTGGGAATACGACGCGGTCCAAAAACTCTTCCCCGGCATTACCAAGGAAGACCTGGGGAGCCGGGTAAAAAGCTATTTTGAGACCGGCGACCTGCGGGCCGTCATCATCGCCCCGGACTCGGAAAAGGCCGCTCTTCCCAGCGAGCGGCGCATTCTGACGATGATCCGGCAAAGCGCCCGGTTAAAGCTGACGCCGCCGGTAGAAACCGCCGCGGCCGGGGACCTGGTCCCCCGGACCCCGGAGAAGGGGCGGATCGCCGCCGAAACCATCGACGCGGAAACCGGGGCCCATGTTTGGAAGCTGGAAAACGGGGCTACCCTCGTTCTTAAGGAAACCCAGAACCGGAACAACGAGGTAGCCCTCTACGCCATGGCCCGGGGGGGCACCTCCACCGCCTCGCCGGAGGAACGGGTTTCCGTTTCCCTGGCCGCGGAAGTCGCCGGGGCCTCCGGCCTGGGCCCCTGGTCCCGGCCCCAACTGCTCAGAATCCTGGCGGACAAGCAGGTAGGCCTTTCCTTTTGGACGGAAAGCTACATCCGCGGCTTCCAGGGTTCCGCGGCCGGCGGGGACCTGGAAAGCCTTTTCCAACTCCTCTACCTGTCCTTTACCCAGCCTCGGCTGGACCCCGACATCCTCCGTTCGGTTTTGGACTACTACCGGACCAACCTGGCCCAGCGGGGGGAGGACCCCAACGCCGTGTTTTCCGACACCATAGGCCGGATGGCCACAGGGGGCCACCCCTACCTTGCGCCCCTTACCGTGGAAGACATGGACAAGGTGGACGGAACCCAGATCATGGCCTTTATCAAACGCTGCCTTAACCCCGGCGACTATACCTTCGTCCTTACGGGGAACCTGGACCCGGACCGGACGCGGAGCCTGGCGGAGACCTGGCTTGCCTCCATCCCCCCGGGGGAAACCTGGAATACCTGGACCGATCTAAACATCCAGCGGCCCGGAAAGACCGAGGAACGGGTGTACAAGGGCCGGGAAGAACAGGGCATGGTCTACATGGGCTGGTACGCCCCCGCCGCCTTCTTCGAGGAGGAAAGCGTCAAGGCCTCCATCCTGGAAGGCTACCTGGATATCCTCCTTACCCGGGACATCCGGGAAAAAATGGGGGGAGTCTACAGCATTTCCGTGGATGTTTCCGCTTCCCCCATGCCCCGGG
>JAISBN010000090.1 GCA_031266175.1 Treponema sp.
TTGTTTCCGGGCCTTTTCTATGGTTTCCTGTATGTTTATACTGTTTCCCATCCCGTGTTTCGGTATATCACATAACAATAACTCTTGCTATAGGAAAACCGGCTGAATAATTACAAAAATACAACATATTTTATATATTTATGACTGTTATCATCAAGATTAAATAAAGAAGATTCATAGGTAAATGCTATGCCGCCCTTGTAGAAAAAAAATCTTTCTTCAAAAAAACCGGGTCCCTCACCATAAGCCCACCAAAAAGGTTCTTCCGCTGATGTTTCAACAAAATCAACCTGCCATCTCCCTACAGGATAATAAAAGCCGCGTAAATCATACACCGGTATGGTTAAACATTTTTTTTCCTGGCTATAAGCGATTTGGAAAACCGCATTTTTTAGTAAATTTATATCGATTATTCTATTCTCTGAACGAATTATTTTATATGAGTCAAAAACATAACGCCCCGCGAAATTTCTCAAATAATCGCTTGTCAATCTGCGGACTTTATCAGGTATTGTGGAAGTTAAACTACCCGCAAACGTATACGGATCTTCATATTCCCATGTTCCACCCCGGTTTGTTTCCGGAATATGCTCTAAATAAATAATTTGCATTTTGCCGTTCTGCGTTTCTAATTTTGTACGGTTATGGGCATACGTTCTTTCATTAAATTGTAACAGGATTTCGTTTCGAGTGATTGTTTGTCCGTTGACAACATCAATTTCACGGATATATACATTTTCATTCTCAACGGACAAAGTTAGAATTTCCGGCGCATGTCCACGCTTTTGAAACCGTCTTCCCGCCTGTTGTATATAGTACCCGCCTGCCAATTTTACCGCATCAACTGATAAAACAGTATGTCTTTCTGAACTATCATATTTTCCGGGATATGTACCATCCTTTCTGGCAGCAAAAGAAGACGCCAGATCTTCCGAAACATCACCTTCGATTCGCCTGACATAACCAGAAAAACACCACCCCGTATAGCCGGTTTGGCTTACAATCTTTACCCATGGCGCTGTAATTCCGTCTATCGTTTCAGATTTACCCGTTTCGATAATTCTGAGGGCTGTAAATTGTGGCAAAGTCGTTATCGCGGGGGAAGACAAAGCAGCAGCATTGCGCAAGCGCAAATTGCCGGTAACGTAATGGGTCATTATATTTTCATCCGCATATAAACCATTTATGCAAAACAAACATAATAATATACATATTCTTTTCATATCCTTCGATATTATATTGCAATACTATTTTTGTCAAGTATTTTGGGGGAATTGCGCATAACATCTTATGTCACCGTTAACATATACACTCATCATGCGCGTATCACATATCCAAACGACCCGAAGAAGCGTATGCCGGTCCCTGTCCCCGCTTTAGCGCCATGGACGGAGGGTGATTTTGGGTTTGTGCTTTGCCGTACAAACTTGTACATCAATCCTGTGCTATACTGGCGGTATGGCACGGGAATTCCGGCGGAAAGAACTGGTCCTCCTCTGCATGCCCCTGCTGGAAAACGGCGTGGGCTCCGCCTGGGGGCTGCCGGTTATCCGGGAGGGGGACCGGCGGGTCTCCGCCCTGACCGCTTCGGAAAAACTGGAGCGCCCCGGGAACGACCGTGACGGCCCCGAAGCCCGCCGGCTGGGGGAACTGGAAGAGCTGGGCGTCGGCCCCCTGGGCCGGTATTGCGGGGGGGAACCAATACGGCCGGTGCGGCTTTATCCGGCGGACTTTTTTCCCCCCGGGGCGGCGTCGGCATCAGCCGTTGCGTCCGCCGGGACCTCCGCGGCATTCGCCCTGGCGTGCGGTTTCCGGGCCCGGCTGGAATGGGACGAAACCCGGTGGACCACCGCGGGGGATACCCCGGTCCTCTTCCACGATCACCTGGAATTCCTGCGGACCTGGGGTTTTTCCGGGGGCCTGATCATCGAAGATCGCCGGGATCCGGCGGAACTGCTGGGGAGCTACCTGGAATTCCTGCGGAACGAGGCTCCCGGCGCGAAGATCCTCCTGGTGCTGCCGGGGGATTTTTTTGCCCCGGCAAGGGAGCGGGTTTTCCCCAGGGCCGTGTCCTTCGGGGATCCCGGCGCGGGGGAAATCCCCCTTAACTTTGTCAACGGCGGCGAACCGGTCCTAAGCGCATCCTTTTGCGGGCCCGGTCTGGCCCTGTACGAGGATCTGCCGCCGGATCTGCGGCTCCTCAAATCCCGCTGTGACATCCTCCTGAACCTGGTCTGTGCCGAATCCCCGGCGGGCGAATCCCCCCGGAATATCCGGGACCTGAGGAATATCGATGCCCGGCTTACCCTGACGGTCCGGGTCGTCCGCTCCGGTCCAAAGGAAAAGGGAAAGACCGGAGATCCCCGCAAAGGTCCGGCGGCCTTTTTGCACCGTACCCTGGTTCCGGGCAAATCCGGTTTTCCGGCTGCCCTGCCCGCCCTATCGGCGAAGTCTTCCGCCTCCGCGAGGCCCGCAAAGGCCTCCGGCGGAAACCTCCGTTCCGGTTCCCCGGCGCTCAGGCCCGGTCCCTCCCGGCGGCCCTTTTCCGGCGGCCGGGAAGAAGCCGCGGCCCTGGACGAAGGCCTGCTTCCCCTCCGGGAAGCGGGCCGGATCGAGGCCGCGGGGGGCGGCCTTTTTGCGGTGACGGCAAAATTTTCCGGCCTCCGGGCCGCGGACGTTAAGGACGAGCAGGCTTCTTTTTACCGGGAGGGCCGCGGCCCGTGGATCCCCGGCGAAGCTCCCCCGGTCAGGTCCGGCGCGACGTTTACGGAACTGAACGAATCCCAGCGGGAATTTTTTCTGCGCTGGCGTCATGAATGCCGGGGGGGCCGTTATCCGGACCTGATCCCCAACGGGGCCCCCGGTGATGTACCGCTTCCGGGGAACGGTTCCCCGGCCTCCGATCCCCCCTACGGCGGCGCCTATATCCGGCTCTATGCCCGGGAACTGGCGGTCTGCATGGGACGGGAGGGACCCCTGGAGCATTTTCTTGCCCTCCGGGATCTGTTCCTCGCCTACCGGGAGGGCTTCCCCGAAACCGGCGCCCTCCTCTGCCGCTGGCTGCTGGACTTTGCCGCGATCTACGGTATCGCCTCCGAAGCCCTTCCCCTGCTGATCGACAGCCTGGGGGACGAACCCCGGGACGCGGCCGGGACGGATGTTTCCGGGACGAAAGCGTCCTGGGCGGATATACTGCGGAAGACCCAGGGCGAAACGGCGGCCCTGTTGGCGGATCTTTCGGTTCACCGTTTCTTTATAGAAGAAGACCGTCCCCTGGAACAGCTTGCTTCGGATCCCCTCTGGGTCCGGGTCAAAGCCCTGATCCCCGAAAAACTGCTCCGCCGGAAAGAAAAGGACCCGGACTGGGCCCCGGAATACCGCCGGGCCCTGGGGGCCATCGACAAACTGCTCCGCCGGGACTGGAACCGGGGGTTCTTTGAATTGTTTTATCCCCCCCGGCCCGAACATACCGTTTTCAGGGCATTTGAAAAAATACCCCGCGCGGGGGAATCGTCCTATCGGGTATACCGGCCGGGCTTCGTTTCCCACCGGCCCCTGGTTGCCGTCCTTTCGGAACTGTTCCTTCACCCCGGATCCTCCCCCCTGGAGGGAGTGGAAGCCCGGCTTCGTCCCCTTACCCTTGAGGGGGAACTGCTGGAAGAACTCCGCCGGGAATCCGACGCCGTCAGGGACATGCTCGCGGCCTCCGCCTCCGCCGCGCCCCATCATCCCGGCGGGGATCCGCCGCCGGCCGCCGCCCCGGCGGGCCGCCTTTCCCCCGGACGCTCTTCCCTACCGCCGGAAGCCCCGCCGCCGGGCGCGTCTTACACGGCGCCGAATCGGGCGGACGGGTCCGCCCCAACACAGGGTGCGTCCTACACGATACCTACTCGGGCGGACCTGGAGGAATTTATCGCCGCCCTGGGAACCCGGGAACGGGCCGTTCTGCTGAGGGTTGCCGGGATCTCCCCGGAACCGGTACAGGTAACGGATATGGATGTCGACGCCGTCAACGCCGCGTTTAACGAACGGTTCGGGGATCTGCTTATCGAAACCACCGCGGAGGGACCCTCGATCTCCCGGGAATATCGTTCTATACTGTCTTCATGGGAATAACGATCCCCCGGCGGATCAGCCAGGCCGTCCTTAATTCCCTTTCCGCCGGCGTGGTGCCCCGGGTGGGGTTGGAATATATCGCCGTGGGCAGAAAACGGGAAATTGAAACGGTCCTGGAAGACCTGGACACCATACAGGAAGGAGCGGCGGCGTTCCGGTTCATCATCGGCCGCTACGGCAGCGGAAAAACGTTTTTTCTCCAGGCCGTCAGGAACTATGCCATGGAACGGGATTATGTCTGCGCCGACGCGGATCTGTCGCCGGACAAAAAACTCCACGGCTCTTCTGGCACGGGGCTTGCCACCTACCGGGAACTGATGCAGCGCCTTTCCACCAAAGTCAGGCCCGAGGGGGGGGCCCTGGAAGGACTGCTCCAGAAATGGATCAACGACATCCGGACCGGCGTGATCCGCGGCGGCTGTCAGCAGGATGATCCGGAATTTGTTTCCCTGGTAGACTGGAAGATCCGCGAGGAAATTTCCGGCCTGGAAGACTATGTCCACGGTTTTGACTTTGCCTCGGCGCTGTCGCTGTACTTTAAGTCCTTCATCAACGGCGACGATGAAAAAAAAGACGCCGCCCTCCGGTGGTTCCGGGGCGAATACGCAACCCGGACCGAAGCAAAGCGGTCCCTTCCGGTGGGAGAAATCGTCACCGGCGACAACTGGTACGATTATATCAAACTCTTTGCCGCCTTCTGCGTCCGCGCGGGAATGAAGGGCCTCCTGGTTTTTATCGACGAGGGAGTAAACCTCTACAGAATCGCCAACCGCCGTTCCCGGGAAAACAACTACGAAAAACTTCTGTCGGTTTTTAACGACATCCTTCAGGGAAAGGCCCGGAACCTGGGTTTCTATCTGGGCGGCACTCCCCAGTTTCTTGAAGACGAGCGCCGGGGCCTGGCGAGCTACCCCGCGCTGAAAAGCCGCCTTGAGGAAAGCCGCTTTGTCCGGTCCGGCCACGTGGACTCGGGCGGCCCGGTGATCCGCTTAAGCCAGCTTGCCGCCGAAGAGATCTTTATACTTCTGGAACGGCTTACGGAAATCCACGCCCTCCACCACGGCTACGAGAAGTGGATCGGCGAAGAGGAAATTACCGCCTTTATGGAACTGGCCCTTTCCGCCCCGGGCGCGGCGGAATTCATCACCCCCCGGGAAATCACCCGGGATTATATCGGCCTTTTAAACATCCTCCGGGACGAAGAGGACGCGGACTTTTACGAGCTTATCCGCCGGGAAGACCGCCGGGTTAAAGCCGCTACCCCGGAAGAACTCTACGCGTCCTTTGATCTGTAATGCGGGAAGCCTCTGATCCCTATTCCCGGCTGGCCCCCTTTATCCGCGGCTACGTTTACAGCGAACGGTGGAGCGCCCTGCGGGACATACAGGAAGCGGCGATCGGCGAAGTCTTTGACGGCCGGGGACATATTCTTATCGCCGCGGGAACCGCGTCGGGAAAAACCGAGGCGGCGTTTTTCCCCGTCCTCTCGGTGCTGGCGGCTCCGCGGACGAGACCACGGCCCCTGGTCCTGTACATCAGCCCCCTCAAGGCGCTGATCAACGATCAGGCCCGACGGCTGGAAAAGATCCTGGCCGCGGGAAAAGAGCCGGGCTCCGAAGCGGATATCTCCCTCCGGCGCTGGCACGGGGACATATCCTCGAACCACAAAAACCGCTTTCTGGCGGACCCTTCCGGAGTACTGCTCATCACCCCCGAATCCCTGGAATCCCTGCTGCTCCGCCATCAGCGGAAACTAAAAACCCTTTTCGCGGGCCTGCGGTTTACGGTGATCGACGAAGTACACGCCTTTATGGGAAGCGACCGGGGATCCCAGCTTCTGTGCCAGCTTGCCCGGATTGAGGAAGCGGCGGCGGGTGGGGGTACAGGGGTGGACGCGACAGCTGCGGACGCGGCCGCCGCCGCGAACACATCCGCGGCCGGAATCGTAAGGCGCATCGGCCTTTCCGCCACCCTGGGGGATTACAACGGCGCCCTGCGCTGGCTGTCCCGGGGAACGGCCCTGTCCGCCGCGCTGATCCGCGATAAAAGCCCGGGACGAAAGCTGAGCATCGCCCTGGACTGCCGGGGAGGACAGGACGCGGAACTGTACCGGTCCCTCTACGACCAGTGCCGGAACAAGCGGACCGTGGTTTTTACCAACAGCCGGCGGGAAGCGGAAGAATGCGCCGCGTCCCTCGCTTCCCTGGGCCGTTCCCTGGGTGAACCCGGCACGTTCCGGGTTCACCACGGCAGTATTTCGGCGGCCCTTCGGGACGAGGCGGAGGAAGAACTCAAATCCGGCGAAGGCCCCGCGGTAACCTGCGCCACCGCGACGCTGGAACTGGGAATCGACATCGGCGGCCTGGACCGGATCATCCAGCTGGGGCCTCCCTGGTCGGTATCGGCCTTTGTCCAGCGCCTGGGCCGGTCGGGCCGGCGGAGCGGCAGGGCGGAAATTTTTTTCAGCCTCCGGGACGAAACGTTCAGGGACGCGCCCGCCCTGCCCTGGGATCTGCTGCGGACCACGGCGGTAATCCAGCTTTACCTGGAAGAAAAATGGATCGAACCGCCGGAGGAAAAGCCCCTGCCCTACAGCCTCCTGGTCCACCAGATTCTGGGAATCCTCGCTTCCATGGGAGAGCACGGCCCGGAAGAACTGGCCCGGCGGGTTCTGGCCCTTCCCCCCTTTGAGCGGATTACCCCCGGGGATTTCCGCCTCCTTGCCGGGTGGCTCAGGGACTGCGGGATGATCCAGAAAACCGCGGAGGGGAAACTCATCCTGGGGCTGGAGGGGGAACGGATCGTAAACCGCCATAGTTTTTACTCGGTCTTTCCCGGGGAAGAAACGTTCCGGGTCATGCTGGAGGGCCGGGAAATCGGAACCGTCAACTTCGCGCCCGACCCGCTTTCGATCCTGGCGGTGGGAGGAAAGCGCTGGCTGGTCAAGAGCATCGACCCCCGGCGGCGGGAAATCTGGGTAGCCGAAACAACCGGGGACGGCAGCGAGCGACTCTGGCGGGGCCGGGGGGGCGGCGTACACCAGCGCATTGCCGATACCATGCGGCGCATCCTGATCGAAGAGCCGGACGATTCCCGCTATCCCTACCTCAGCCCCGGAGCCCGGCGGACCCTGGACAGGGGACGCCGACTGGCCCGGGAACTGGACCTGGAAAACCGGATGTTCTTCCCCCGCGGCCATGGCGGTTCCGGCGGCAACAGCGACAATTCCGACCGCACCGGTACAGACGGCGATTCCGCCTACAGCGACGATGGCTGCGGCGGCGGCAGTTCCGTCCCGGGCTTTTACCTCTTCCCCTGGCTGGGAAGCAGGGAGATGCGGACCCTGGAGCTGTTTTTCAGGATACAAGAAAACCGCCAGGCCCTTAAACTGCTGACCCTCGAACAAAAAAATGATTTTTCCTTTTTTATCGAAACAAAACTTTCGCAAAAAGAATTTTCCGATACATTTAAAACCCTCTGCGGCCGGGGAATGGAAAATCCGGAGAAGGCGGTAGAAGACAGCTTCCGCCAGAATATCCCCTACACCGGCAAATACGACTACCTTTTACCCCGGGAACTGCTGGTCAAACAATATGCGGCCAATATGCTGGATCCCGGGGCGCTGGAAACACTGTTCCGCCGGATGTTGTAGTCCGGCGGCAGGTTTCGGGATACCTTAACAACCTCTGCAATTAATCTATATGAGTCCCAATATTTGGCAGACAATCGAGAAAATCCCGAACCCGGCAAACACTAACGCCCATACTTGCAAGCTGTAACTGCAAAAGGACGCCACATCCGCAGATTTGATTGGTTTGCCTTCCGTATCCAACATACCTTTGGGGATTTTGGGTGCAAGCAGGTATACAAGTCCTCCCGCTAAACATAAAGCAATTCCGCATATCCACACATTTTGCGAGTCGAAAAGCCGTTCACCGCGAAAAAACTCCAACGCAAACGCAAAAATAATTATAAATCCAAACCCGATAAAAGGAACTAAAATTCCGTGTCCGCGCCACCAAATCATAAAATTGGTCTCCAAAAACTTTTACTGAACATAGCAAAGACTAATATAGTCTGAACGCTCTTACTATCCAACGATGGCTGTGTGTTTGTCAAGCAAAAAATTATATTCCATGATTTTTAACCATTTTTAGAGGCTAATGCGCATAACATTCCATCCGTAACAATGTTTTAGCGGCCAGGCAAATCCGAAGATTACCCGAAAGTAGTTATCCCCGGCCAAAAGTAAAATAATAATCCGCCTCTAAATCCTGTAAAAGCGAGGAATGTATTGGACGCCAGCCAAGCGTTTTCTGAGTTATTTCACTTGAGGCGGGATTATCCATTTCCGCGATCTGTCCCAGAAAACCAAAATGGTTTACCGCTTCTTCGGCGGTAATAGAAACAGCGGGAATATTTAAACGTTTAGCGATTGCCCCGGCAATAGTACGAAACGGTATTCCGCCGTCACCAACCGCCTGATACCGAGCGCCGGCCGTTGCTTTTTCCACCGCCAGACAAAAAAGATGTGCCGCATCCAATCTGTGTACGGCCTGACAACGGTTTGATCCGTCCCCAATATAAGCGGAAACTCCCTTTTTACGGGCAATGTCAATCAGTTGGGGGATAAAGCCGTGAACATCACCTTCACCATATACAAAGCGGGAGGGACGAACAACAGATACCAGCACACCGCGTTTCGCGTAAGGAAGCGCCGCCGTTTCGGATAAACGCGGGAATACGGCGGGATCAGAATCATCATTTTCAGTCATTACCTGCCCGTATTTTCCCAGGGGAACGCCGGATGTTACCACAAAAGGACGGTTTGATCCTGCCAGCGTTTCGCCGATTGTTTCTATTGCCAATCTGTCTGTTTCCACGGCTGCGCCAAAGTTTGAAAAATCATGAACAAAGGCGGTATGAATGACGGCATCGGCAGAATCAGCCCCGTGTTTTAAGCTGCCAACATCCTCAAGGGAACCTTCTTGTACCGATGCTCCTGCTTTTTCCAGCAATTGTGCCGATGATTTGGAACGGGCAAGGCCAATAACTTCATGTCCGGTATCCAATAATTCACGAACCACCACGGAGCCAATAAATCCCGTACCACCTGTAACAAATACAAGCATCATAAGTCTCCTTCATTCAACAGAGTACAGCCTTGCCGAAAATTTATATTTTTACCAAAGGCCACTCGTTATTATGTCATCCTTGTTTATTTTTTTCAATAGTCTTTTGATAATTTTAAAAAAATGACGTATAGCAGAATTATGTGTAACGAAACGTCTGTGAGAAAAGTCAAGCGGAAAGTTGGGTGTTTTTCGATAACGGTATGCCCTCCTTCTCAAGAAACTTTCGGTATTCACTCATCTTCTTCTCATGGAGCCGCACATTACG
>JAISBN010000082.1 GCA_031266175.1 Treponema sp.
TCATCACATAGATACGGTCGCACATGCCGATAAGTTCCGGAAGCTCGCTGGAGATCATCAGGATAGTTAATCCGGACGCGGCCATATTGCTGATGATCCGGTGGATTTCCGCCTTGGCATTCACGTCCACGCCCCGGGTCGGCTCGTCCAGAATCAGTATCTTGGGATTCAGGGCGAGGGCCTTGCTTACCGAAACTTTCTGCTGGTTCCCCCCGGAAAGGTTCATCACCAGAAAGTCGGTGTCCGGCGCTTTTATGCCCATTTTCTCCCGCATGGCCTCCGCCACGGAGTATTCTTTCCGGGTATTGATAATCCCCATGCGGGAATTTTTCTCAAGCTGGGGCATTACAATATTATTTTTGATATTCATGTTGACAATGACGCCGTATTTTCCCCGGTCCTCGGTAACGTATACCAGCCCCTGTTCCATGGCCTCCCGGTAGCTCCTGAAACGTACCGGTTTGCCGTCAAGCAGGATTTCCCCCTGTTCCGGCGGGGTAAAGCCGCTCAGGGTCATAGCCAGTTCGGTACGGCCGGACCCGGCAAGCCCGGCAAACCCCAGAATCTCGCCCCGGCGTACATAAAAATCAATGTCATGGAGCAGTTCCCGGTCTCCCAGGCCCTTGACCGAGAGGATTTCCCCGCCTATCTCTACCTGGGCCTTGGGGTAATAGCTGTCCATATTACGGCCCACCATATCGGCTACAAGCTGGTCCTTATTTGTGGCGGAAACATCCCGCGTGGATATGTACCGGCCGTCCCGGATCACGGTAACCCGGTCACAGAGGATGAAAATTTCTTCCAGCCGGTGGCTGATATAAACGATGCTGACCCCGTGTTTTCTGAGATCGCGGATTATAGCGAAGAGGGCGTCTACTTCCTGCTGGGTAAGGGAAGCGGTCGGCTCGTCCAGGATAAGAATCCGGGACTCAAAAGTCAGGGCCTTGGCGATTTCCACCATCTGCTTCTGGGCCATACCCAGGTTTTTGATCTTTTCATCAACCGGAATGGAAATGCGCAGGCTCTTGAGGATGTTTTCCATTTTCAGGGCCATTGCTTTGTAGTCCAGCACGGTAAAAGGGCCCGCTTTTTTTACGATTTCCCGGTTCAGGAAAAGATTGTCCAGGACTGTCATCTCCTCAAAAAGGCTGGTTTCCTGGTAAATGATGGAGATGCCCCGGGAAAAGGCGTCCAGGGGGTTGGAGAATTTCACCTCCTCACCGAAAATGGCGATCTGCCCGGAATCCGGGGCGTGGACCCCGGTAACCACCTTCATCAGGGTTGATTTTCCGGCGCCGTTTTCGCCGCAGATCGCGTGGATTTCCCCGGATCTAAGCTCAAAATTCATGTCATTCAGTGCTATGACGCCGGGAAAAGACTTTGTAATTGAAGAAAGGCGCAGGGCTATTTTGTCCATAGGAATCCTCGGTATAAAGACCGGTTTACAACGCGGGAAGGCCTGAAACGCCGATCGGAACGGCGCCTGCCCGCGTTTCCCCTGTTATGGGTGGAAAAAAACCTGTTCCAGTTGGTAATGAGTGCCGGTGGCGGGGTCCTTTTCCATAACCATGACATCCTTCATATGTTCGTTCCAGCGGTCCACTACCGGACTTTCCGCCTGTGTCCTGGAGGCAAATTCAACGCCCTGTTCGGCCTCATAATAGCCGAAAAGCTCGTCCCCCACGCACCAGATTGTATAGTTATGGATACCCGCCTTGTTCAGCAGTTCGGTCATCTCCGGCCAGATCTCGTCATGGCGGTGTATATACTCCTCTTTTTTCCCCGGGAGCAGCCTGGCTTTCCAGGTAAATCGTTCCATGGTTTCTCCTTGTATCCGCGTTACCTGTACAACGCCTGTTTTATTATAACAAATATACCCCATTTAGTTTCCCCTGGTTTATTTGTATCGTAAATGGATTTTTCTCTTAAAAGGATGGAAAAAAAGCAGAATCAGGGCCGACTCATTGAACCCGGCCATACTTCCCGGATGGTTTTCAGTACGGCTCCGCCGCTTGGCCTGCTCCCATACCATAGAGGCGACCGTCGAGATGCCTCATTTTGCAATGTTAGCGAAACGGCATTGAAAAAACAGGGGCTATAATATATAATACCGGCATAAATATATTCCTAAAACAGGGAGTATATTTAAATTTTTTGTCTGTTTTTTATGGAGGAATTGTATGAAAAGAACCATGACGATTTTCTCTCTTGCCTTGTTGAGCCTTATGGCGGCGCTTGCTCTTGTTTCATGCCAGAAGAAAGAGCCGGTTTCCACAGGGCCCGTTACCGTCATCTATTACACCTGGGATGATACTTCGATTAAACCGATGATCGACGCTTTTAACGCGTCACAAAGCGATATCTTTGTGGATGCTCAGTACCTGCCGTCCCCGGATTATGAAACCAAGATAACTACCCTACTGACGGGCCGTACCGAAATGGACGCGTATATGCAGAAGCGCCAGGTGGACATGTTCCCCCACTATGACAACGGGTTTATTGAGCCTCTGGATGATCTGCTTACCAGGACCGGAGTGAACCGGGTCGCGGTGGACGCATACAAAAATTCCCTTTCCGTAGACGGCAAAATTATCGCCTTCCCCTGGCGGGGGGCCGCGTATTATACCTACTTCAACAAAAAGCTGTTTGCCGATAAGGGCGTCCCCACTCCGGATACTTATGTAAAAGCGGGGACCTGGACCTGGGACAAATTCGCCGAAGTGGCGAAACAGGTTTCTTCCGGGGACGGAAAAATCTACGGCGCGTCGGTTTATCATTGGGGATCAAGCCAGCTCATCATGGAAAGCCAGCACCAGAAAAGCATCATCTCCGCGGACGGCCGGCTTGATTACGACGACGGTATCCAGCGCTGGCTTTCCATCCGGAAGGCCATGGAAGCGGAAAAGTCCATGTGGCCCCTGGTGGATATGAAAGTAACTGCCACCCATTATTCCAAACAGTTCTATGACGGCCAGGCGGCGATGTTGATCATCGGCGAATGGTTCCCCGGCCAGATTCTCGCCGGCAGGGATCAGGGAGTCCTGCAGGGATGGGGATGGAACGACTGGGGCATTACCCGGATTCCCAGTGATTCCGATCCCTATGTAACCATGGGCGCCCCAACCTTCAGTCATGTTACTTCCTACGCGAAAAACAAAGAGGCGGCTCTCCGGTTTATCGCCTGGATGGGCGGGCCTGAGGGTTCAAAAATGGCGGCCCAATCCGGCGTGCTTCCCGCCATGGTAGACGATGATGTAAAACAAGTACTGAACCAATCCGTTCCGGACCCTGATTCCCTCAACTATTTTATTGAAGATAAAATTGCTTTCCCCATGGGGTATAACAAATACGGCTCCCGGATAGAAAACCTGATCAATACCCTCCAGGAAGAATATCTTTTGGGTAAAATTCCTGACAGCCAATTTGATGGAAGCCTGAAAGCCGGCTTGGAGGAAATTATCAATACCACGAACTAGAGTCTGTTCATATTATTGACAGATGTGTGTAATACCGGCATTCTTTTTACACGGGAATGCCGGAAGCCGGGCCCTGCGGAGGCTCATTAAGAGGCGTCATGAAAAGCCTGCAGCGAACGCCATGGCCGGTGGTGGCGGTTTTTATTTTCCCCAGCCTCCTGGGTTTTTTGCTGTTTATGGCAATACCTATTGTCGCGGCATTCGGTATTTCCCTGACCAACTTTTCCGGGGGGCCCCGTTTCCGGTTCCTCGGACTGACCAATTATATCAACGCGTTTAAAAGCCCTTCTTTCCTCCGGTATTTATCCATTACGGTCAATTTTACCGTCTGGACCGTTTTGCTCCAGCTTGTCCTGGGGCTGGCATTTGCCCTGATGCTTAATGAAAAATCACGGGGGAGAAATTTCTTCCGGAGCGTCATATTTCTGCCCAATGTACTTTCCTCGGTGGCGGTGGGACTGGTATTTTCCCTTCTCCTCGATCCCGGCCGGGGGCCGGTAAATCAGTTTCTCGTCTCCCTGGGTTTTCCCGCCCCGCCCTGGCTGTCGGGAGAAAAAACCGCCCTTCCCACGATCATCATGGTAACGGTGTGGCAAAATTTCGGGTATTATATGGTGCTGTTTCTGGGAGGGCTCCAAACCATCAGCGCCGCCCTGTATGAAGCCGCGGCCATAGACGGCGCGGGGCCAATCCGCCGCTTTTTATCCGTTACCATCCCCGGCCTTTCCCCGATTATCTTTTTTTCCGTAACCATGGCGGTCATCCGGGCTTTCCAGGTATTCGATCAGATATACATCCTCACCGGCGGCCAATGGGGAGGGGGCCCTGCGGGAGCCACCTCGGTGCTGGTGTTTGACATTTACAAAAACGCCTTTTCCCAGTTCCGTTTCGGCTACGCGGCCGCGGAATCGGTGGTTCTCCTGGTAATTATCCTTGCCGTAACCCTGATACAGCAGCAGGGTCAAAAAAAGTGGGTAAGCTATGACGTTGTCTAACAAAAAAAACATCCCCCATTATGTACTGAAAAGCCTCAGGCTCTTAATCCTCCTGGCGGTGTGTTTTCTTATTTTTATGCCCCTGGTGGTGATGCTTTCCAGCGCCTTTAAGCCCGATTCCCAGATCTATGATTTTCCCATGCGGATCATTCCTAAGACGCCGACGATGGAAAATTTCAGCCAGCTGGCGGACCGCTTTCCCCTCTACACCTGGAATTCGGTAAAGCTCACCTTCATCATCGTTGTGATTCAGCTTATCACCGCCACTACCGGGGCCTACGCCTTCTCCAAACTCAAGTGGAAAGGCCGGGACATTCTTTTTATACTTTATGTGGTCTCCATTATGATCCCCGTCCAGTCCATCATCATTCCCCAGTTTCTGATTGTCCGGTCCCTGGGGCTCTACAACACCCACGGGGCGCTGATCCTTACCGGCGCTTTTACCGCCTTCGGAACTTTTCTGATAAAGCAGTATTTTATGACCATCCCCGACAGTTATGTGGAAGCGGCCCACATTGACGGGGCCAATGATTTTCTCATTTTCGCCCGGATCATGCTTCCCCTGGCAAAGCCGGTTTTCGCCACCCAGATCATTTTTGCCTTCCGGTATTTCTGGAATGATTTTTTCACGCCCCTGATCTATCTTACCAGCCAAAACTTAAAGACCCTGCCCCTGGGTATGTCCGATTTTACCAATGAATTTTACACCTACAAAGGCCCCCAAATGGCGGCGTCTTTCATTTCCATTATACCGGTGATGATTATATTTCTGGCGGCGCAAAAATACTTTGTCGAGGGCGTGGCGGCCACCGGCGTAAAAGGGTAAAAACAACGGCGCCACGCGGGGCCGCTTATCTGAGAAAGGAGTCTTTTATGAGTGAAACTTCCGGCAACTACCAGGCGGACATTCATGACACCGGTTATGAACAATTCTATATGGCAAAGATTCTGGACGGATCGGGGCTGTTTAATATCAGCGGCCGGCACACAGAATCCCTCAACGGAAAATGGAATTTCGCCGCGGATCTCTACGATACCTGCAGAAGGGCATCCTGGTACAAAGAGGAAATCTCCGACCCCTCGGGCAGACCCCGGCCCCCGGATTGGGATTGGGAAGGCTGGGACCGGATCACCGTACCCGCGTCCTGGAACATGGAGCGGCGGGAGCTTTTTTATTTTGAAGGTTCCGGGGTTTATACCCGGACGTTCCGGTATGTTCCCCGGGCTCAAGGCGAACGGCTCCACCTCCGTTTTGAAGGGGCTTCCTACCGGACCTCGGTTTTCTTAAACGGTGAATTCATCGGAACCCACGACGGCGGCTCCACCCCTTTCAACGCGGATATTACCGGAACGGTAAAAGCAGAAAACCGTATCGTCGTGGTGGTTGACGCCCGCAGAAGCCCCTGCCGTATACCCATGGAAAACACCGACTGGTTCAACTATGGGGGCATATACCGTGACATATTCCTGGTCAGGACCCCCGGGGTTTTTATCAAGGACTGGTTTATCAGGCTGGTCCCGGACGGAACGTTTTCAACAATAAAAGCGGATGTTTTCCTTTCGGAAAAAACGGCGGGGGGAAAAGTTCTGCTGGAAATTCCGGCCCTGGGCGTCAGGGAAGAGATGACCCCGCTGAACGGCAGGGTTCAGGCGGATTTTTCCGCCAAACCGGAACTCTGGAGCCCCGAATCGCCGAAGCTCTACGATGTGCGTATCGCATATAACGTTCCGGCTTCAGAAAACCCCGCCGACGCGGTTCGGGACCTTATCGGCTTTCGGGAAATAAAAACAAAGGGACACGAAATCTTTCTTAACGGTACAAAAATATTCCTCAAAGGGATATGTGTCCATGAGGATCATGAGCGGCTGGGAAAAACCACCACCCCTGATATTATCAGGACAAGCATCCGGCATTTAAAAGAGATGAATGGAAACTATCTCCGCCTTGCCCATTATCCCCACGACGCCCGCTTCGCCCGCATCGCCGATGAGGAAGGGGTGCTCCTCTGGGAAGAGGTTCCGGTGTACTGGGCCGTGGCCTTTGAAAACCCCGATACCTGCCGGGACGCGGAGAACCAGCTTACCGAACTGATACTGCGGGACCGGAACCGGGCCGGCGTAATCATCTGGTCCATAGGCAATGAAAACGCCGACACCGACGCCCGGTACAGCTTCATGTCAAAGCTGGCGGCAAAGGCCCGGGAGCTGGACGATTCCCGCCTCGTGTCCGCCGCCTGTCTTATCAACCACGAAAAACTCATGATCGAAGACCGCCTCGCCGCTTCCCTGGATGTGATCGGCATCAACGAATATTACGGCTGGTATGACCCGGATTTTGACAAGCTCCCCCGGATCCTGGCCAACTCCAATCCCGGCAAACCGGTATTGATCTGCGAATTCGGCGGCGGGGCCCGGGCCGGCCAGCGGGGTACGGCGGACGATCTGTTCACTGAGGATAAACAAAAGGCCCTCTACGAAAAACAGGTGGCGACCTTTAAAAAATGCGCCTATATCGCCGGCACCACCCCCTGGATCCTCTACGACTTCCGCTGTCCCCGGCGGCTCAACCGGTACCAGGAAGGCTTTAACCGCAAAGGACTCATCGACCAGGACCGGAACACAAAGAAACTCGCCTTCGAGGTAATGCGGCAATTTTACGGGGAACTATAGAACTTCTCTTTAAATAGTGTCAGTCACCCCTGCGCTTTCTTCCTTTACAGGAGACCGAAAATAACCTATAGTCGGGGCAGGGAGTTAATATGGAGACGACACCAACCATGGATCCGGGCCTTTTTTTTGAGGAATTTATGGCAGGCATGAGGGAACTCGGAAAATACCAGGAAGAAACCGCCCGGCAGATGCAAGAAACCGATAGGCGGATGCAAGAAAACGCTGAAGGGATGAAAGAAACCAAAAAGCTGATAGAGAACAATGCCAGAGAAATGGAAGCCCTAAAGAAAACCGTTGAACGGGTAACCGCCAATGTCGGCGGTTTAAACCGGTCCCTGGGAGAATTGATCG
Organism: Treponema sp.; assembly: GCA_031266175.1. Taxonomy (GTDB): domain Bacteria; phylum Spirochaetota; class Spirochaetia; order Treponematales; family Breznakiellaceae; genus JAISBN01. The sequence continues at coordinate 7,493 of JAISBN010000082.1, forward strand.
AAACGCTCATAGCCGCCCGCCTGTGGGAGAAATTTCCGGACTATAACCTTAAACGGGCGTA
>JAISBN010000043.1 GCA_031266175.1 Treponema sp.
GCGTTTAACACGGCGTACAAAAGAACGTATGACAGGGTTACTACCAGGCCCATGTACCAGCTTTTGTTCCACGAAGGCAGCAGGGAACGGGAATAGAGGGTCAGCATAATCGTTACCGCCGCGGCGGCGATAAGATAGGCGGCGTAAAAGGGAATCTGTTCGGACAGGGAAAGGAGCAGCAAATAAAACACCGCGTTGCCGATGCCGGAAAGCAGATAGGGCACCGGGTGGATGCGGCGTTTGGTAAATATTTCCAGCAGGAACAGGGTAAGAAAGGGGACGATCAAAAAGAGAACCGCGTATTTAACCGCCCTGGTATTCAGGGAATAGGTATCTATGCTGCGGAAAAAATTGATGCCGAAAAGCGAGCCGTCATAGCCGTAATTATCCTGATCGTATTTGGTAAGAAAGAGGGGGATGTCCCGGCTCAGGTAGCTGATGTCCCAGGACGCGGAAAATCCGTCCTCCCCAATCGCCGATTCGTTGGGCAAAAAAGCGCCCTGGAACGAGGGGGAAGGCCAATCGGAGGCGATGGTTACGTGGGTATCCTGGGCCACGGGCAGCACCCGTATCATCTGGCCCCCCTGTATCTCTATGCTGATGGTAAAATCCGTCTCCCCCGCTGTTGCAAGGGGCGGCAGGGCCGCGTGGATACCGCCGTTGGAGGCCGGGGGATAGCCCTGAGTATAGCCCCGGACATGGCCGAACAGGTTATGCCCCCGGTTGCCGGGCTGGAAAAAGAGTTCCTCCCTTCCCCAGGCTGCGGCGTTAATTTTCCGGATTCCCTTCTGGCTGGAAAGGGCGATCACCAGTTCCGCCTGGTCTGTGGAAACGCCTTCGTTGGGAAGCAGGGCCGTGACCGCCGGGGAGGGATCAAAACTGCCGGTCAGGGTAAGGGTGCCGTAAAAGAGGGGCACCGAAAAAATTCCCCGCCGCCGCACTTCGGTCTTAAAGACCGCGTCAATGTTCAGCCGCCGGGGGCTTATGACCAAGGTAAAGGGGGTCCGTATAATCTCCGCCCGTTCCCCCTCCTTTTCCGTCCGGGTGATTAATTCCTCGGTCTTTACGCCGGGGATCGTTATGACGGGCCCCGCCTGGATAAGTTCCTTTCCCCAGGCTTCCATGATGTCCGATTCCGCGGATGCGGCGGTTCTTCCCCGCTCGTTCACCAGCCCCCGGATCATGTTCAGGGGTATCAAGAGGAGCAGCACCAGGACAATCAGCATGAGCACCTTAAAGGTGTAACCCCTGGTAAACTTTTTTAGAAACGGGCGTTTAGGACTATCCATAATGGGACAAGTATAGCCGGGCCTGTTGTTTTAGGCTACGCGGCGCGCGGAGGCTGCGTAAAGCTCCTGTAAAGCCCCAGTATAGTTTTTCCCCATTAAATGAACTAAGGTATGGGTATGGCTACGGTGATCATGATTCTGTTACGGGTTATCGGGGGGCTCTGCCTCTTCCTTTACGGGATGAAGGTTATGAGCGACGGCATCCAGCACGCCGCCGGGGACCGCCTGCAGCGGATCCTTAACCTGATGACGAAGAACCGTTTTGTGGGGGTCCTTACGGGGATGGTAGTAACCGCCCTGGTCCAGTCTTCCTCGGCGGTATCGGTCATGGTGGTGACCTTCGTGAACGCCGGCCTCCTTTCCCTCACCCAGGCAATCGGGGTGATCATGGGGGCCAATATCGGCACCACCACCACCGCCTGGATTGTGTCCATGGTGGGCTTCGAGATCGATATTTCCGCCCTGGCCCTGCCGGCAGTGGGGATCGGTTTTTTTATGCAGGTTATCAAATGGAAGCGCCGGGACCTGGGGGAAGTCTTTATGGGCTTCGGCTTTATCTTCCTGGGCCTCCGCTTCCTTACCGACGCCCTTCCCGAACTGGACCCCGCCCACCTGGAGTTTATCCGCCAGTTCTCCGAAATGGGCTTTCTTTCTATCCTTATCGGCCTGGGGGTGGCGACCGGGGTGACGCTTTTGATGCACTCCTCCGCCGCCACCATCACCCTGACCATCACCATGGCGATGGGCGGCATGGTCAACTTTGAAACCGCCGCCGCCATGATCCTGGGGGCCAACATCGGCACTACGATTGACGCTATTCTGGCCGCCATCGGCGCCAGGACCGCGGCCCGGCGCACCGCCCTGGTACACGTACTCTTTAACGTGGTGGGCAGTATTGTGGCCGTTATCTTTTTCCGGCCGCTGATAGCCCTGGTGGATTTCCTTACCCCCGGGCTCGTTGATAGGAGCGGCATCGCCGCCCATCTTGCCATGTTCCACACGGTTTTCAATGTTATGGGGACCGTCTTGTTCCTGCCCTTTGTAAGCCAGTTTGCGGCCCTGGTTTCGTTCCTGATCAAAGACAAGAAGAACGAGGAAGTTCAGACGGTCAGGCAGGGCTACCAATTGCAGTATGCCTCCGGCATGCTGCAAAACACCCCGGAACTTAACATCATCCGGGCGGAAAAGGAGATCCGGGACATGGCGGGGCTGGCCTCCTCCATGTTCGCCAATATCAGCGGGGCCTTGCAGACCCTGCGGCAGGAGAAGGACAAGGAACAGGCCGTAGACGCGCTGGTGGCGGAAATGCGGGACAAGGAAGAATTTGCCGATGAAATGCGGGTGGAACTGACCCGCTTCCTTATCGAGTGCCGCCGCCCCCAGTTAAGCGGCCAGTCGGAACGGAAGATCTACCAGCTTCTGCGGATCATCTCCGATCTGGAGGACATGACCGATGATTGCTACAGCGTAGGTTTGCTGCTGGAGCGCAGTATTAAGAAAGACCTCTACTTTAAAGATAAGGAAATGGAAGCCCTGGCCCCCTATACGCGGCTGGTAGAAGATTTTCTTGCCTTTGTCCGGGAGCAGTTGGGACGCACGATCACGGATGAGCAGGAATCCTACGCGGCGGAACTGGAAAACAGCATCGACAAGTCCCGGGATAAACTGCGGAAGATGGGCCGCAAGCGGATCGAAGCCGGGGCGGATGTAAAGGCGGAACTTCTCTTTATCGATGTGGTCCGCCGCATAGAAAAGGTGGGGGACTACTGCTACAACATTGCCGGGGCCTTAAGGCGGAGCCGGTAAGGGCGCTGTAAGAAAAGAGTTATAAGGCGCCGCCCATTTCCCGATGGCGATGCCTTTAACCACTTCTTCTTTGAAATTGGCCCGCCTGTCAATAACCCTGCCTTCTAAGTTCAGTTAGAACATCCTCGGCCAGTTTCGTTCCCCAGGCCTGCCCTATCCCGAAAGATTCCTGCGTCAGATCCGGAGTAACCGCCAGCATTTTCCTGCCAACCGGGCTCTCGTAGAATTCCAGCAGCCCCCTAATCTCATCGTGGGTAAAATATTTATCATACAGCGGGATAAACATTTCGACAAAACTATCCAAATCCAGCATCGATTCAAATGTCGTCCAAAACGCCTGCGGCGCACTGGGGGCCAGTGCTTTTAAACTTGGCAGCATCAGGTCAAACATCTGCGCCGCCTGCGATTTAGTATTGGAAACATCGAGCAGTTTGATAATATCCGCCCGCTTTGTCTGCCCGTAGGCGGAAACGATAATCCCGAACACAAACAAAAAAACCAAAGTGAATTTTTTCATACATCACTCCTTCTTTGTGTTATACCGATAATAAGGCCCGGGGAACAGGATGTCAAGGGGTCGCAACCGCAACCGGGATCATGGGCGCGGTACCGCGACTTTCTTTTCCATCCAATAATCGTTGAGAAAAAATTTTTCACCCAGCGGTTCATCGACTGTTTTTACAATCTCAAAACCCCGGTGCAAATACACTTCCACCGCTTTCCTGTTGAACCGGTTCACGTGCAAAATCATTTTTTCCTTTTGGCTGTTCCGGGCAAGTTCCTCAAAATAGCGGAAAATCTTTGAGGACAGCCCCAGGCCGCGGCAGGATTTTTTCAGGTATATCTTGCTGATAAAGAGCCCGTCTTCCTCCAGCGAATACGCGAAATACCCTATGCGGCCGCCGTTATTCTCGACCAAAAAATAACGGACCCCCTTTTCTATATCTTTGGCAATAGCGTCTTTCCCCTGATAATGAACAAGCATATAATCGACCTGTTCCTTGCCGATAAGCGGCGCAAACACCTCCGGCCAGATTTCCTGTATCAACCCAAGCAGGGG
>JAISBN010000155.1 GCA_031266175.1 Treponema sp.
CTGGACAGGAAGGGGTTTTCTAGTTTCTCCGATAAGCTGCCGGTTGGTTTCATCAAGGCATACTACCGGACGCACCGGATTAAAGGGGAGTTTATAAGTCTCTAAGACATCTTCCATCCCTCAACGAACTCGGCGGACGCGGCAGGAATACACCATTCTTTCCGCGGCCATGGTTTAATGTCATTTTTTTTAACAGATTACGGATCCCGTTATCGGAGATACTGTCCAGGATTCCCAATGCTGCCACTTGGTCGGCCAACAGGTGCAGGGTCCACCGGCTCCGGCCCTCCGGGGGTTCGCTGCAGGCCAGCGTGACGATCTTCGCTTCCGCCTGTCCGTCTATCTTTATTACCGGAGCATGGCGTATCCGGTACCCGGCGGTATGCCCTTTTTGAATGAGTCTTTTTAAGGCCTCCCGTTCTTCCCCGGTCAGGGTTACCCGGTATTTGATATTTGGTTTCAGCATGGTTCCCTCCTCCTCTAAGTATCGGAGAGAACTTCGGCTATGATAAGTGTATTTAGACTTCAAGGAGTACTAGTTCATCCGCCAAAGCCCGCATGGTCAATTTCTCGATACCGTCCCGGTTTAGAATGTCAATAGCCGCTTTCATGACCGTTTCCCTGGAATTTGTCATTCTATCCCCCGCGACACAAAAAATTCAAAAAAAGGCAAAATTCTCTTGACACTAACATCGTTAGTTTAATACACTATTATAGTTAGTATATAAATGGTATAACCCAAAATACTAACATAGCTTGCCCAAAACGGCAAGGGTATTTTAAGGAGAAGTAAATTCTACAGGAATTTTGACAGCTTTTACGGCTGTCTTAAAGATACAGATGCCTTCAAGAGTGACAGCGTTGAAATAGTTCGTACCATGAGGGATGAGTGGGACAGGCCTTGGGATAAAAATATCGGTGATTACAGGATAATCCGGGAATAACAACGTAGAGGGTATCAGACGCCATCCGCCCCTTCGGGTCGTTTGCCGAAAAGTATAGTAACGCATGGCATCGGAAATTATGGCAGATATGACAGACGAAGAATACGATGCTTTGGACGAATATTTAACCAAAAATCCGCCCAAAGTAGATCCTTCCAAGGCCCGCTACATTGCGCCGAAGGGAGAACATACGGTGAAACTGGACGATTTTTCAGCAGACTACATTAACGCTCATGCCGAGGCTGCCCACAACCCCCCACAGAGATTATCACAGATTTGGTGCGGGAAAAGATTGCCAAAAATGGAGAACGCAGGCGCGTCAGGCGCTCCAGCCTGAGCGAATCCGCCTGGGAAACGGCGGGCAGCGCCGCTTCGTATGCCGCGCCCGACTAAGGGCCTGTCTGCCTTTGGCAGACAGGCTTGGAACCAGCGGCATCCCTGCCGCCGTCCCATGGGGCGGCAGCGCGGTTACAGAAGAGCCCGCTTGCGCGGGGGAGGTCCGCGGCGGAAGGCGTTCCCTTGACGTTTACCGGACGGGAGAACTGTTGTATACTGAAATTATGGATGTTGACATCAAGTTTTGCCGGTCGGCTTTCAAACACGGTATATGCGAGGCCGATATTCGATGGGCTATCGATACCGTTAAATACGACGGTTATCTTGAAGACGATGCGAATGCCGAAAACAAACGATTGCTTATCGGTTTTGACCGGAGTGCAAACCCGCTTGAGATTTATTACAACATCCTTGATAGTAATACGGTTCGGGTATTTCATGCGATGAAATGCCGGGATATTCATAAACATTTGCTCAAAAATGAGTAGGAGGAAACAAGAAAAATGCCGGATACCCTTGAAAAAAGAACCGAACATGAAACGAAATTTCGTGATTTGAGCGAAGAAGAATATGACGCCCTTGATGAGAAATGGACAAAAAGCCCGCCCAAGCCCGGCCCCAATGGGACAGGGTTTTTCGCCCAGCGAAAGGCGGCGGCCCAATCCGCCCGCTCAATAACGGTTGACTCGTTTACGGCGGATTACCTTTTGACCAGGGCGATAGCCGCCCATAAAACCCCGGCGGACATTATCGGCGAGATGGTGCGGGAAAAGCTCGCCGCTTCCATATAACCCCCCCGGCCTCCTATTTTGCAAACCAAAAGTCCGCGTTTTTCCGTGTGGGCGAACCGAAGGTTCGTCGTGGTTACGGGAACTCGTTTTCTGTCCCCGTTTTCTTGACAAATCCCTCTCCCCCTTCTAAACTTAATTACGTTCAGGTTTGCAAGGTATAAAAAGTTCCGGCGTGGGGGTGCGGTATGGCAAAGGTAGAATTAAGGGACATCTGTAAAATCTATGAGGGCGGCGTAAAAGCGGTTGAAGACGTCACCATCACGGTGGAAGATAAGGAATTCGTGGTGTTTGTGGGTCCTTCGGGCTGCGGAAAATCCACAACCCTGCGGATGGTTGCCGGGCTCGAGGATATTACCGAAGGCGAACTGGTAATAGACGGGGAAAGGATGAACGATGTTCCCCCCAAAGACCGGAACATCGCCATGGTTTTTCAGAATTATGCCCTGTATCCCCATATGTCGGTATACGAAAACATGGCCTTTGGCCTGAAGATTAAAAAGGTCCCCAAAGACGAAATTGACCGGCGGGTCCACGAGGCGGCAAAAATCCTGGACATCGGAAAATTTCTGGACCGCAAGCCCCGGGCCCTTTCGGGGGGGCAGCGCCAGCGGGTGGCGGTGGGCAGGGCTATTGTCCGGCATCCCAAGGTATTCCTCTTTGACGAGCCCCTTTCCAATCTGGACGCCAAGCTCCGGGTTCAGATGAGGGCGGAATTGTCGGACCTCCACCTGCGGCTGAACGCCACCATGATCTACGTTACCCACGATCAGGTAGAAGCCATGACCATGGCGGACAAAATCGTTGTTATGAAAGACGGCCGGGTCCAGCAGATAGGCAGTCCCCTCCACCTGTACAACCATCCGGCAAACAAATTTGTCGCCGGTTTTATCGGATCCCCCCCCATGAATTTCCTGACCCTCGGGATTGCCGACCGGGACGGCATCGTCCTTACCAACGGCGCTTTTGAGGTCCGGCCCCCGGCTGACGGCCGGGGGGAGGCGCTGAAAGCTTTTATGGGCAAGGACGTCTACTTCGGCATCCGGCCGGAGGACCTGCGCTATACCGAAGAGCCCGGGGAGAACACCATCCCCGCGAAAATCACCGTGGTAGAACCCCTGGGCGCCGACATTCACCTGTGGCTTTCCGTGGGGAACCAGCCCATGGTGGCCCGTACCGGTCCCGATCATGCCTTTAAGGTGGGGGATACGGTCAATTTCCGGGCGGATATGAACAAGGCCCTGTTTTTTGACCGGGAAACGGAGCTGGCCCTTTAGGCCGGGGTACGGGGAAGAGCGGATCAGGGCTGATCCCGCAGGTAATAATTGATCCGGTAATCGGCAATTTTTACAAAGCCGATGCTGTGGTACACCCGGCGGGCGGGGGCGTTTGTTTTTTTAACAAAGAGCGAAAACTTTTGTTTTAAGGGGTGGTATTTCCGGATCAGCGCGGCGGTCATGGCCCGGGCTATGCCAAGATTCCTCAGCTCCGGAAGAACGTACACCCCGCCGATCTGGAAACGGGTAAAGGATTGGGCGTTAATATTGATCTTCCCCGCTATTCTGCCTTCGAGTTCGGCAATCAGCATCGTCCCCTCTCCAACCAGCAGTTCCAGGCTTCTGCGGCATGCCGCAGGATTAAAGACCGCTCCTTTGGGGAGCACTTCCCGCAGTTCATAGTCCTGCTGGAGGGGAAAAAGGCCGTTAATATCCGCCGTTTCGGGCCGGCGGATTACCAGACCCGGCGGCCCGCCATCGTCCCGGGGGACGCCGTCAAAACTGTGCAGCTCATAATCGCAGCGGGAGGACGCAAAAAACCCCTTCCGGTTCAGGCCGGTTTCCAGCAGATCCACATCTTCCGCCAGGCCCTGCATGGCATGAAGGGGCGCGCCGCTCTGGATTAACGAAAAAAACGGCGGAAGGGAAACGCCCCCCGGCATAAATTCCGCGGCGGTGCTCCGGGGAAGATGAAACACCGGATACAGGGTACGGTGGCTGTATATCAGCAGGGCCGGAAGCCGGCTTATCCACACATGGTTCCCGGCGCCCTCGATAAACCGGGCCGCCGCCCCCGGACAGTACGGTTCCTGTTCTTTCAGGAGGGCCTCCGCCCGCGGCATGGCCCACGGATGCACTTTTTTCCAGGGGTGTTTTACAAAACCCTGCCCTTTCCGCCCGTAAGCGCGGGAAGTCCGCCGGGTCTTCAGCTTTTCAGTGATAGCGGACGCCCTTCAGGCTGTCGATATAGGCCGCCGCGCCATGGGCCGCCACGGCTCCCTCACCGGCCGCGACCACCACCTGACGGAAGGGGCCGGAACGGACGTCCCCGGCCGCAAAAAGCCCCGGTACCGTGGTCTCCATATTCTGATTGGTGATCACCGAGCCGGTTGCGTCAAACTGGAGTCCCAAATCTTTAACCGGGGCGGTTTGAGGAATGGAACCGGCAAAGATAAACACCGCGTCCACGGGCTCTTCCCGGGAACCGCCGGGGCCCTCCAGAACAACCGACGCAACCCTGGTTTCTCCCCTGATTTCCAGCAGCCGGGTGTCGAAGCGTACGGTAATACGGGGATTTGCCAGCGTCCGTTCCGCCAGGGCCTTTTGGGCGCGGAACATGCTTTTCCGGTGAATCAGGATCACCGTATCCGTCAGCCGGCTTAAGTACTGGGCTTCGTCACAGGCGGCGTCGCCCCCGCCCACTACCAGGATGCGGCGGCCCTTGAAAAAGGGCCCGTCGCAGGTGGCGCAGTACGAAACCCCCCGGCCGGAAAATTCCGCCTCCCCCGGTACGGCCAGCTTGCGGTGTTCCGCGCCGGTGGCAAGGATTACCGCGGGAATGCGGAGTACTTTACCGCCCTGTAAGACAGCGGTAAAGTAGGGAGCGTCGGAACTTTCCGCGCCGCCGCGCTCCGCCGAATCCCGAAGGGATTCCCCTCCGGCGGCTGAAGATACCTCTCCGGCAGTTTTGGCAAGCGAAGCGGCCCCTTCCATAATAAACCGCGCGCCAAAGGCTTTTGCCTGGTTGTGCAGGTCTTCGCAGAAATCAAAACCGGACCGGGGGGGCGTATCTCCCCGGCCCACGTTGCCGGGATAGTTTTCCAGCACGTCAATATTCAGGGCCTGGCCCCCGGGGGCCATCTGTTCCAGCACCAGGGTCTTAAGGCTGGCCCTGGCTCCGTACTGGGCGGCGGTAAGTCCCGCTGGACCGGCCCCCAGGATAAGCAGATCCGCATCGTAATCAAACATATATCTATAGTAATCAAAACCTGTTATACTGTTAAGTAATGAAAAATCTACGGTTGCCCGGATTTGGCGTGTGTGTCGTTCTTGTTTTTTTGCCTCCCTCTCTTTCCGCCCAGGGGAGCCGGATGGTTTTTCCTTCCCTGGATGCTGTCCCGGCGTCCTATCAATACGCCCGGCGCCTGGCCCTTAACGGCAGCGCCTACTGGCAGGATTTGGCGGAGGCGGCCCTGTGGGCATCGTCGGTTAACGCGGGCCCCGGAGCGGAGGAAAAAGCCGCTACCTATATGGAGCGGATCAACAGCGCGGCCGCTGAACTTTCGGCAGCGGCGGATCTTCCCGCGGATCCCAAAGAGCGGGGAGAATACGTTCTTGTTTTCCTTCATAAGCGTTTTTTAAAATCCTATTCGGAATATCAGACCAGGGTGGACGAAATTTTTATTTCCGGCAGGTACAACTGCGTTTCTTCCGCGGTCCTGTACATGGTGCTGGGCCTTTCCGCGGGACTTGACATAAAGGGGGTCATGACCAAAGATCACGCCCTCATAACCGTCAATACCGGAGCGGAAAGCATTGATGTGGAAACCACCAATCTCTATGGTTTTGATCCCGGGAACCGCAAGGAATTTCACGATGCCTTTGGAAAGGCCACCGGTTTTGCCTATGTGCCTGCCAGGAACTACCGGGACCGGGTGGAGATTAACGGGATCGAACTGGTATCCCTGATCCTTTCCAACCGAATCGCCGTTTTGGAAAAGGGAAACCGTTATACCGAAGCGGTTCCTCTGGCAATTAACAGGGCGGCGCTGCTTTCCGCGGGGGAATCTTCCGACGGCCAGAACAAGGCGGATTTTTTCGAGGACCCCCGGGGAGACACGATGAACCGGATTTTTAATCTGGGCGCTTATCTTATCAAAACCGGCAGGGAAGACGATGCCCTTGACTGGGCCGAGTACTCGGGCGGACTGTTTCCAGATCCGCGCTGGCAGGACTTTATCAATACCGCGGTAAACAATAAACTGGTCAAGCTTATCCGTACCAAAAAAACCGCTAATGCCCGCACGGAACTAAGCGCCCTGAAACCCAGGCTCAGCGCGGATCATTACAATGCCCTGGATACCATGGTTCTTGAAGCGGAAGCCGCTGATATGGTTAACGGCATCAGGAACCCCGGGGATGTCGAAGCGGCCCTGTCTTTTCTTTCCCGGTCCTGGGAAAGGCTGCCCGCACAGGCCCGGGAAGAAATGCGTACCGCCGCGGTACTCAAGGAGGCGGAACGGATCGGCCGGTCCAAAGACTGGACCGGCGGAATGACATGGCTTAACGCCGCCATGGAACGGTACGGAAAAAACAGCCGCTTTGAGTCGGCCTTCCGGACTTTCCGCCAGAACAGGGTCGGGCAGCTTCACAATGAATTTGCCGCCCTGTTTAACAAAGGAAATTATGCCGGCGCAAAAGCGTCCATAGAAAAAGCCCTGGCGGAATTCTCGGAAGAACGCCAGCTGCTGCAGGACCTTAACCTGGTGAACAAGGCCCTGCAGTAACAGTATCCCGCGGGTTGTTATGAGCTATTTTGTTCATGCGGATATGGACGCCTTTTATGCTTCCGTGGAACAGCTGGATCATCCCGAATACCGGGGCAAGCCTGTCATCGTAGGGGGCCTGCCCGGAGACCGGCGCAGCGTGGTGTCCACCGCCTCCTACGAAGCCCGCCGTTTCGGCGTCCATTCCGCCATGCCCCTGGTCCAGGCGGTAAAGCTCTGTCCCGGCGGCATCTTCCTGCGGGGCAGCATGAAGCGGTACCGTGAAAAATCCGCGGAAGTGATGGCGGTCTTTGCGGACTACTCCCCGGGCGTTCAGCAGCTTTCGGTGGACGAGGCCTTTCTGGACATTACCGGAACGGAAAAACTGTTTGGCCCCCCGGAAACGCTCGCAAAAAAACTGAAACAGGCGGTCCGGGAAAAAACGGGGCTCACCGTATCCACGGGGCTTGCTTCCAATAAATATGTGGCAAAAATAGCTTCGGGTATGTCAAAACCGGACGGGCTGTTTATTGTTCCGCCGGGCGGGGAAGAGGACTTTATGCTCACCCTGCCGGCGGGTAAAATCTGGGGAGCCGGCGGAAAAACCCAGGAACTTTTTGCCAAACACGGCTTAAAAACCTGCGTCGATATTCACCGCCTTTCCATGGGGATCCTGGTTTCGGTATTCGGGCAGGCCTTCGGCGAATTTCTGTACCGGGCAGTCCGGGGCGAAGGGGCGGAAACTTTTGAAACGGAACGGGGAACCAGGTCCATGAGTACGGAGCGGACCTTTCCCTATGATTTGTACGATGATTTTGAAATCGAAACCCACCTGTTCGCCATGGCGTCGGAAATTTTTTTTCGTCTCCTCCAGGCCGGATACCAGAGCAGAACGGTATTTGTTAAAATCCGCTATGGCGAAGATTTTATCACCGCCGGCGGCCGTGAAACCTTTCAGCGTCCCATTGGCACCCTGAACGAGTTATACGACAAACTGCTGGGGCTTTTTCACAAGAAGTACAGTCCCGGACGGGGCATACGGCTTCTGGGCGCGGGATTGGGTAATCTGGAAACAAAAACCCCCTTTCGTCAGGCGGATCTGTTTGGCGCTGCCAGCGAGAAAGAGCGGCGGCTGGAAAAATCAATCCTGGAAATCAACAGCAAGTTTCCCGGTGCGGCGTTAAAACGGGGCCGGCTGATACGGTAATACCGTGTCTCTATTTAAACTGTGGATATAGGTGTTTCAGTTTAATATGGGCAGTGGTAAACCGCCGGTTGATTTTACAGCATAGTGTCAACTAATTCAAAAATCTGCCGGGAACCAAGCATTCCGGATGTGGTTCACAGCATACGCGGAAAGGATAGGCGAAATTTTGTATAGGAAAACGAAAAATGCTTCTGGAAACAAACGAGTTACAAAGTTTTTGGCAATTTTGCGGAAAAACTGCTTTTGGGATTGGGCAAAGCATAATTTTTCCGCATTTTGCAGGTTTGTCCCATTTTTTATTGAAAATTCCCGGTTGTCGGCTGGGTCAGGGCGGATTGCTCCGCCCCTTCCCGCCTCAGAACCGTACGTGAAAGTTTCCCTTCATACGGCTCAAGCCTCAGTAAACAAGTATTTGTTGGATACTTGCCGGTTTTGGTTGTTCGCCGCTACCTTTGCCGCCTGGATTTTCCTGTCGTAATGAATGAATACTCATTCATCCAAAGC
>JAISBN010000042.1 GCA_031266175.1 Treponema sp.
TCCCGGGGGGAACGGGCCTATCCGGGGGACGGGGTCTACGGCGGCATGAAGGCGGGGCTGAACCGGGCGATCCAATCCTTCGCCCTGGACCTGGCGCCCTACGGCATCAGGATTAACAACGTGGCCCCCGGGGCTATCCGGGTCCGCGGCGGCGAGGAGACGGCCCGGGCCGTACCGAATTTAAAAAACAACTTTTGGGACGAACTGGGCCCGGATATCCCTCTGGAACGTTCGGGCCTTCCGGAAGATATCGGCGGGGCCGCGGCCTTCCTTGCCTCCGACGACGCGTCCTACATCACCGGAGTTACCCTGCGGGTGGACGGCGGCCTTATCCTGGCCGGTATGCCGGAAATTAAAGAAGACGGCGCTCCCCGCTGGGGCGGCCGGCCGGCCCAATGGAAACCCTGAGACCGGCCGCAGGTTAATAGGATTCCCGCTCCTCGAAATAGCCGCCGGATTTTAGGGCGGTAAAGGTCAGAGCCATGGTAATAACCAGCATGACCCAGGAAAGGGCGCAGGCGTAACCCATGTTCCCATAGGTGAAGGCGTTTTGATAAATGTACAGGGCGTAGGTGTAGGTCTTATCCATCGGCCCTCCCCGGCTGGTCATGGTGAGAGGTTCCGTAAACATCTGCATCATGCCGTTAATGGTGCTTATCACATTAAAAAGAATAATAGGCCGGATCAGGGGGATCGTGATATGCCGCACCTTGTGAAAAAAATTCCCCCCGTCGATTTCCACTGCTTCGTAAAGATCCCGGGGAATATCCTGCAAGCCGCCCAGAAAGATAATGATCAGATTCCCCGCCCCCCAGACGCGCATGAGCACAAGGGCGGGCTTCGCCCACATGAGGCTGGAAAGCCATCCGGGGCCGGTAATACCAAAAATTTTGAGTACGTTGTTGATGAGACCCGTATCGGCATTAAGCAGCCATATCCAAAGGACGCAGAGCACAATCGACGGAACCAGGGTGGGTAAAAAGAAAATTACCCGAAACCCGGCGACCCCTTTTAGATTTTTGTTGTCCAATAAGATGGCGATAGTAAGAGTAACCAGGATGATTGAAAAGCCTCCGAGAAAAACCAGGAACAGGGTATTCTGGGCCACCGTATTGAAAAGTTTATCGGCGGTGAACATCCGCCGGTAATTGGCAAGTCCATGAAAAACCGGAGCCCGCAGAAGGCCGGAATAATCGGTGAAAGAATAATAAAGGGCCGACAGCATCGGATACAGGGTAAACCCAAGAAATCCGACGACCCAGGGAGATATGAACAAAAGTCCGTTGCGGAGATTCCGGGCTTCCCGGAGTTTTTCACCCTTTAACATAGCGGCCTAACCCTTGATCCCTTCAAAAGAGATACCTTGAATAAAATATTTTTGAAGCAGGAAGAAAATTATCAGTACCGGCACCGTCATCAACACACCCATGGCCATAAGCAAATGCCAGCGGGGATCATTTGAACTCATGATCTGCTGAACCCCGATGGAAAGCGTATAGAGTCTATCTCGGGTCATAAAGAGGAGGGGGCCCTGAAAATCGTTCCAGGAATTAAGAAAGGCAAAGATAGCGACCGTAGTGACGGCAGGCCGGACCAGGGGCACGCAGATCTGGGCGAATATTCTGAATTCACCGGCGCCGTCGATAACCGCCGCCTCGGAAAGGGCGTCGGGAATAGAAAGGAAAAACTGCCTCATCAAAAAAATAAAAAAGGCGTTACCGAAAAAGGGCGTAACGGTGAGGGGAGCGAAAGTGCCGATCCAGTGGAGTTTTTGAAAAACCATGAACAGGGGGATCATCGTCACCTGAAAGGGCAGCATCATAGTAAGCAGCACGATGATAAAAACCGCATGACGGCCCTTCCATTTGATTCTGGAAAATCCATAACCGGCCAGGGTGCAGGAGATGATCGAACCGGCGAGGTTGCACAGCACGATAAACATGGTGTTCCGCAGATAGCGCAGAAAGGGAAAGGATGTTACCGCGATTACAAAATTTTTCCACTGCGGGGTCTTGGGAACCCATACCACCGGCATGGTGAAAAGCTCAACTGGGGTTTTAAGGGAACTGCTCACCAGCCAGTAGAAAGGTATGCCGTAGGCGAGGACCAGAAGTCCTAAGCCCAGGTACAGTACAGCTATTTCAATATAATAATCTAAGCCTTTGCCGCGTATCCTTATCGGATCCAAATTCCCCATTACGCACCTCCGGTCTTAATACTGGTTCCATAGTTTAAGGACGTTAAAAAAGGGCGGAATCGCTGCCGGTTCCGCCCGTATCAAAAAACTACCGAGTAAGGCGGGCTACTTCAGCCTGCAGGGCGGTTTCAATTTCCTTAAGGCCGGCAAGAATATCATTATTAGTATAGATAGCCTGATCGCGGAAACTGGTCAACATATCGTCAAGCTGGGACGTGACGGGAGAAAGAACCCACTGGCCGGAATTCTTGTTGAAGGAAACATCGATACAGGTAAGAAGCTTAGGGTCCTGTTCCTGGTAAAGGGTGAGTCCCTCAAAGGAATCGGGGAATATGCCCAGGGAGCGCCAAAGTTTGTTGTTGTCATCAAGTATTTTCGCTTCCTGGTTGTAATGGGCGAAGTACACCCCTCCCAGCAGATTCTCGGCGCCCTTGGGGAAGGCGTACACATTCCCGGCAAGGGTGCAGCCGCCGTAAAGATCTTCGGTAAGAGCGGGGATTGGGGCGACATTGTAGGGCAGATCCGGTGCGTAGATCCGCAGGGCGTTGCAAAACCAGTTACCCACCACGGTCATGGCGACCTTACCCTGCATAAAGGGGTGATCCGGCGAGAAGGCCGCCCCCATATTGGAGATAAAAGAACGGAGCCGCTCCGGATCGTATTCTTTCGCGTAGGAACGCTGCCAGTCGTATATCCGGGCCATGGCGGGGTTGCTCAGCGTAACGGTGTTGGTATTTTCATCATAGGGGTCCGCACCGAATTGCCGGGGCCAAAGGGAAGCGGCCGCGCCGGCGTCAATCCAGGGGATAAAGCCGTAACGTACCACCTGGCCGCCTTCCTGCTTTACAAGTTTTTCCGCCATAGCATCCAGTTCGGCGATGGTCTTGGGCGGCGTGGAAGGATCGAGACCGGCTTCCTCAAAAATATCGGGACGCCAGAACAGAAGGCTGGTATCCGTATTTTGCGGATACAGGTAGCTGACCCCGTTGTATTTTATCAGATCGATAACCGCGGGATTAACCTTAGAAAAATCAAAACCTATGACCGCCAGCTCTTTATCGATAGGTTCAAAGGCCCCTTGGGCGGACAGGGAATATGCCTGAGCTATGGTGCTGGTGCAGACCACATCGGGAACATCCCCTGAGTTAATGGCGGCCATGAGCTTGCCGTTGGAAATACCCGCGCCGTCGGGGACATAGGTCGACTCAACCACATATTGGGGGAAATCCCCTTCAAATTCACCGATCCGCCACTTTTCCCAGACTTCGGAATCTCCGCCGTTGGAATACCAAAACTTTACCACTTCCCTCTTAGCGTTCGCAGCGCCCGCCGCGTTTTCCTTTTTTGAACAACCGCCCAGCATAACCGCGGAGATTGCCGCAAAACCGACAAGGACATACACAATCCTTTTCATTTGGTTCCTCCAAAAAATATTAAATCCACGAACCCTTGCAAAACTGGTTGGTTTTACACCGGCCCTTGAGATTTCCGAACAACACTATTAAAGTTTTTAATACTTAGTATCACTGTCAGGCAGTCGAATAGACGCGTTTTTAATGCCCCCTTCAAACCCGCTTACCAAGGGACCTCTTTGCCGTGAAAATCCACAAACAGCGTTTCCCCGCCGAGGGCGCCGGCGGATTTAAGAAGGCCTACAATGAGCCGGCCGTTTTCTTCCGGATCGCAGGAAGCGCCGGGGCCGCCCATATCGGTACGCATCCAGCCCGGATCAATGAGCAGGGTCCCTACCTTGCGCTTCCGCACCGTATTACTGTAGAGCCGAAAGGCCATATTCAACGCCGCCTTGGATACCCGGTAAGCGATCTCAACTTCCGTGGAGGGATTCCGGCTGATGCTCCCCGCGCTGGAGGATACGGCAAAGGACCAGCTCCCCTCTTTTAGGAGAAAATCAAAGGCCTTAACCACCCGCATAACTCCGGCGGTATTAACATTAAAGGTCTTTTCCATCTCGTCAAAATCGGTTTGGGTGAAATCGACCGCGTGACCTAAATCGAGATTAACCCCCGCGTTGTTGATAAGCATATCAAGGTGATCCGTGCGGAGCGCCGTTTCCGCCGCCGCCTTAACAACGCTTTCTGTGGAACCTACATCGCAGGGTATGATGGTGAGGTTTTGGGGGAACTGCCGCAAAAGCAGGGAGAGGGCCGTTCCTTCATTGCGGACCAGGGCGAATACCGTATCTCCGGCGGCGAGGAACTCCCTCGTCATGATCAAACCAAGCCCCCGGGAAGCTCCGGTAACCGCCGCTATATTCTTTTGGGTGCCCACGGTAATTGTTCCTTTTCCTAATTCCTGGTAGAATATATCTAAATTTTGCGGACGTGTCCAGTACCCCGGCGGCAGCGCTTCGGTACGATTGCGATATTGATACTATGTAGAAAAGAACATAGGGAGGCCGCTATGGCTGACAAGGGCAGGGCGCTTTTCGACGGGGCTTCGTTAAAGGGCTGGCACACGGCGCCGCGGCTTCCCACTGCCCGGTATCCGGGGGGGCCGGAACCGGATACCGGGACCGAACATTACAGAACCGCCGCATCTACCGGCGGCGCGTGGTCAGTTATCGACGGGGTCGTTACCGGGGCCCAGGGTATTAAGGGTTACGGCGGCTACCTCCTAACCGATGAAAAATTCGCCGATTTTGAGCTTTCCTATGACGCAAAACCGGACTGGCCGGTCGATACGGGGCTTTTGGTGCGGACGACGGATCGGGGAACCCAGGGTTTTCAAATTCTTTTGGATCACCGTAAATCCGGCGCCATCGGCGGCTTTTATGGGAACGGCATTTCCGGTTTCCACGCCGTTTCCTTTAATGTTGATGTGCGGCGGAACAAAGACGGCGGTCCGGAGGGACTTATCATAGAAAAACCGGAGACCACGCTGGAGCCCGTCACCCCCGCCAAGAGGGCGCTGTTAAGCTACGCCATCGACCCGGAGGAATTTCTCAAAACCTGGAAGTGGAACGACTGGAACAGTTTCCAGGTCCGCTGCGTCGGCGAATATCCGGTGCTTACCACTTGGATAAACGGGGTAAAGGCCTATGAACTGGATACCGGGAAGATAAACTGGCCCGACTATGACAAGGCCGCGATAGCAAAACTGTTGGGCCGAGCGGGCCGTATCTCCCTGGAAGTGCACGACAACGATCCCGGTATGGGGGAGGACCGATGGGCCCCCGGGGCGGTCTGCCGCTGGAAAAATATTTTTATTCGGGAGCTTTAACACCGAAGTCATTGGGGCGCATTTTTTGCGGTTACACCGCAAAAAACCGGGCTATCCGGGGTTCCGCTCCGCTCCATTCCCTACGGGAACGCTCCGCGCCCCTCCTATCCCTTGCGCTGCTCAACGCGCAAAGCGCGTTGAGCTTGGGAGTTTTGCTTCGCAAAACTCCTGGGCACCCCGTGGGAGTTTTGCTTCGCAAAACTCCAGGAAGCTTTTCCCCGTTGCGGCGGTTTTGGTTTTGCGGAGTTTCGCTTTGCGAACCTCCTGGGCGCCCCCGGGGTGGAGTTTGGGGCAAAGCCCCAAACTCCGAAAACCAAAACGCTGCGCGTTTTGGTTCCGCTACCGTATAAACACCGCGTCCGCCAGTTCCCGGGCAAAGGCCGCGGCATCCCGGCGGGAAGGGGAGGCCAGCAGGATGTCCCGGCTTACCAGGGAGCGGCCCTCCCCGGAAAGCACGCAGGAGACCGCCCAGGAGTCCCCCGCCTCCGTAAAACGCAGGTTCAGGGAAAGGCGCGGCCCCGGCGAATCGCCGGTATTCCGGGAATCCCCGGCCCGGAGCCCCGCCTTTCTCAGCATCCCCGTCAAACCCCTAAGCCTCCGGGGCGGGGGAACCGCGCCGTCAAAGCTGTAACGTACCCGCAGGCCGATACCCTGCTGCCGCAGAGCCCCCGGATTCAGAAGGTACAGTTCTTCCGCGAAACCGGGGTCCCCGGCCCTTGCTTTTTTTGCCAATTCCGCCAGGCCGTCGGCGATCATGTCCCGCTCCCAGAGAAGATCAAAACCCTGCAGGGACGCGGCTACCAGGCTGCGGCGGTTCATAAGCTGCCCTTCCTCGTAGTCGTAGCCGGGTTCCGCCGCGGGGATCAGGGGAATCTCGAAGCTCCGGGCCTCCCGCAGGTAGTCCAGTGCCCGGCGGGGGTAGGCCTCAAAGGCCCGGTAGTACTGTATCAGGGCCTCCGGGTGGGGTTCCTCATAGGAAGCGGCGGAGGCCCGGCTGTACTTACGGAACAGGAGGCGGTGGACCTCCGCCTTGAAGCGATAGGAAAGGCCCCGGGCCCCGCTCCGTATCCATTCCCCCGGCGCGGGGTAGGGCCGGAGCCCTTCGGTATTACCCAGGCCCTCGTAGGTCTTGTAGAGGATCTCGTGGATGTCCCGGAGGTAACGGACCGGGTCGATGCCGTAGTTCAGCATCCAGGAAAAGTCCCCCCCCCTAAGGCAGTCCTCGGCGTAGGCCCGGGCCTCCTCCAGGCGGCCGGAGATCTGGTAGACCTGGGCCAGGTTGAGCCGGGAAAGGGGGGAGGTGTCCATTTCGTAGGCCGCCTCGTAATCGGCCAGGGCGGAACGGAACTCAAGCTGCCGCAGGTAGAGTTCACCCCTGGCCAGGCGGCCCGATGAGCGGTTCAGGTTGCCCAGGGAGGCGTTGGTCTGCTCCAGGGCCTGGTCAAAATGGTAGAAGCGGCTCTCCAGGATCGAAAGGTTGTAGTGGGCCACCGAGGCGAAAAGACTGTCCTGCCGCTGTTCCGCCCCCGTTATGGCGTTTAGATACCAGCGTTTTCCCTCGTTGTAGCGGAACATATCGGCGTTTAAGGTCCCCAGGGTCATGGCGAAGTCCGGATCTTCCTCAAAGTGCTCTATCGCGGCCTCCAGGAGCCGGACCCCGTCGGCCTGCCGGTGGACCTTGTAGTACATCCAGCCGAGCTGCCCAATGGCGTCCCGGTGTCCCGGATCGATGGTGAGGAGCCGTTCCAGGTAATCTACCGCCAGGGTGTTTTTGTTCAGGTAGCCTGCGGTCCGGGCCAGACTGTAGAGAAGTTCCGGGGTCCGGGGCTCAAGTTTTTCCGCCCGGCGGTACTCCTCCCAGGCCAGGCTGTAAAGGCCCCGGCTTCGGTACAGGTTTCCCAGGGCCCAGGGGAAGCGGACATCGCCGGGGTGTAGTTCCGTCCCCCTGCGGTAAAGATCCATAGCCCGCTCCCAGAACTCCGCCTCCTCCGCGGCCAGGGCTTCGTCCAGCAGGACCTCCGCGTTTTCCAGATTACCCGGCGGGACTCCCGCGTCCCGGTCCTCCCCGGCCAGGGGGAGCGCAAAGATCGAGGAGCAAAGCAACAGGACGGCGGTGAATTTCCCGGCCTTCATAAGGTGATAATAACCCTTTACCGCCGCTTTTGGAACAGGTTCATGGTAAAACGTGTCCATGATGGAAGGGGAACCAGTCGGAATCAATACAAATCCGCTTGGATTTTGAAAAGGCCGTTGACATTTTTATTTATAAGTTATAAACATCTAACTATGTTATATAAAACTAATAATTCAAGGTAGCTTGCCAAGCGAAGCTTGGCTTCCAAAAACTGAAGTTTTGGAACAGCCTCAATTGTCTGCCCGCAGAGCCGGTTACTTTGCGGACAGACTCGCGTTACGCGTGTAAGGAGAAAAAAAGATGAAAAACGGTATTTTAGCGAAGCGTGTCCTGAAACCGAAGTTTCCGGACAACTCACTTTCCCTTTTCCGGCCGCTGCCGGTAGTTCTGCTGGCCCTTTTCCTTGCCGCCTGCGGAGGAAAAAATTCCCCCGCCGGGGAAGGGGGGCAATCCCCGGTTCAGGACCGGAAAGATCTCTCCGTTGCCCTAAGCCTGGAACCGGAAGAAGGTTTTGATCCCACCGTAAGCTGGGGCAACCATGAGATTTTCGTGTTCCAGTCTACCCTGCTCAAATATGGGCTGGACATGAACCTTACCGGAGAACTTGCCGAATCCTATTCGGTGGATTCCACGGGAAAAGTGTATACCTTTGTACTCCGGAAGGATGTTACATTCTCCGATGGCGAACCATTTACCGCCGAGGATGTGGTTTTTACCCTGAAAAAAGCCGCCCAAACCAGCACCTTTATTGATTATACGGCCATGGAAGATGTCCGGGCCGATGGCGATTATCAGGTAATCATTACCCTGAACAAGGTTGAGTCAACCTTTCCGAATAGTATAGCCCGCCAGGGGATCGTGCCCGCCCACGCTTATAACGAGGACACCTACCCCAGGGAGCCCACCGGAACGGGTCCCTATGTGCTGAAACAATGGGACCGGGGGCAGCAGGTAATAACTCAGCGGAATCCTCACTATTTTAGAAATACTCCTTATTTTGAAAAAATCACCTTTGTTTTCCTCAGTGAGGACGCCGCCCTGGCGGCGGCGAAGGCGGGGACTGTGGATATTGCCATGACCACGCCGGTTCTTGCCACGGCGCAGATCCCCGGCATGCGTCTTGAAGCTTATAAGGCTTCGGATGCCCGGGGGATCGGTTTCCCGGTTCTAAAAAGAGGGGCGGTAACAAGGACCGATGGCGCGGTGGTGGGCAACGATGTTACCAGTGACGCGGCCATACGCCGGGCGCTTAATTACGCGGTGGACAGACAGGCCCTGGTTGATCATGTCCTTAACGGTTTTGGGCAAAGACAGTACACCGAAAGCGATAACCTTGCCTGGGGGAATCCCGAAGCCCTAATAGCTGATAACAACCTTGAGGAAGCCGGGAAAATACTTGACGCCGCGGGCTGGATCGATGTTGACGGTGACGGTATCCGGGAAAAAAACGGCCTTAAGGCGGAATTTACCGTGCTGTATCCCTCGGTTGACGGCACCCGTCAGGCTATCGCGGTGGTATTCGCGGATATGGCAAAGCCTCTGGGCATCAAGGTGCATGTTGAAGGTTTAAGCTGGGATCAGCTTTTCCGGCGCTGGTATGAAGACGCCAGCGTTTTGGGAACCGGCCAGCTCAGTCCCATGACAGGCTATAGACTCTATTCCAGCCGCTACGCGGGGATCGGCTATGATAATACCTCGTATTACTCCAATCCCATGGTGGATACCTATTTTGATCAAGCCATGGATGCCGCCGCCGATACCACCTACAGTTTCTGGAAAAAGGCCCAATGGGACGGAGCTTTCGGGACATCCGTCAAGGGAGACGCGGTTTTCGTCTGGCTCCTCAGCGTGGATCATCTCTACTATGTAAATGAAAATCTGTTTATCGGCGAACAGCGCCTCCACGGCCACGGTACGCAGTGGCAGATAGTCCACAGTATAGAAGATTGGAAATGGACGGAATAGCATGGAACCACGGGGCAAAAGGGCTTCCAGGGCGGCGCTGTATATAGCGAAAAAACTGATCCGGCTGGTACTCCTGGTGTTTGTTGCCAGTATTATTTCCTTTTTGCTGGTAAAGGCTTCGCCGGTTGATCCGGTGGTGGCCTATGTGGGCGGCGCCCACGCAAGCCAATTAACCGAAACCATGCGGACCACGCTGGAAAAAAAGTGGGGTCTCGACAGATCCCCGGCGGAGCAGTATTTCATCTGGCTTGGGAACATACTTCGGGGCGACATGGGACGGTCGATGATATACAATCAGGATGTCCTGGCGGTGATAGGTGAAAAATTCAAGGCCTCCCTGGCCCTCATGGGAACCGCCTGGGTCCTTTCGGGGATATTCGGTTTTCTTATGGGGCTTCTGGCGGGGAAAAAACCAGACGGCGCGGCGGACCGGCTGATATGCTGGTACAGCGTGACCTTGGCATCCTCTCCCCTGTTCTGGGTCGGGCTTTTGCTTATCATTATTTTCAGTGTGAACCTCGGCTGGCTGCCCATCGGCCTGGGAGTCCCCATCGGAAAAACCGCGTCCGAAGTTACCCTTTGGGACAGGATATACCATCTCATTTTACCGGCCCTGACTCTGAGCATCACCGGAGTCGCGAACATTGCCCTGCATACCCGTGAAAAATTCGCCGAATTGGGGAGGAGCGAATTTATCCTTTACGCCAGGGTAAAGGGAGAAGGGGAGGGTTCCATACTCCGCAGGCATATCCTCCGCAATATCGCTATGCCTGCCATAACCCTGCAATTCGCCTCCATCAGTGAACTATTTGGCGGATCCGTGCTTGCGGAAACAGTGTTTGCCTATCCGGGGCTTGGGGGCGCGGTTTCCGAGGCGGGACTCCGGGGGGACGTACCGTTACTCCTCGGCCTTGTCCTTTTCAGCGTACTTTTTGTTTTTACTGGAAATTTTATTGCCAATATACTGTATACGATTCTGGACCCCCGGATAAAAGAGGGGGTAGAACATGCCTAACGGGATCGCTTCGGGGATATTGGGGGTTCCCGGTATTCAAGGTTCGCGCTTAAACCGGCGGGAGATCATGTTTTGCTGGATTATCTTTTCCGTCCTGTTGATTGGGGTCATATTATTTTTGGGTATCACCGCGGACCGGGAAAAGATAGGGATAAACCTGACGGAATCCAAATTGCCCCCTTCCCCGGCCCACCTCTTTGGTACGGACTGGCTTGGCCGTGACATGTTTACCAGGACCGCCGCGGGCCTTGTCCTGAGCATTAGAATAGGATTTATCGCATCCGCGGTCAGTATCTGTATCGCCGCGGTGTTCGGTACCTGTTCCGCCCTGCTGGGACCTGCTGTGGACAGCGTGATCACCTGGCTGGCGGATCTTTTTTTCGGTATACCCCATTTGGTCCTGCTTATCCTCATATCCATTGCCATGGGCGGCGGCGCAAGGGGCGTTGCCATCGGAGTGGCCGTGACCCATTGGCCCAATGTCACCCGGATCATCCGCGCGGAAGTTATGCAGCTTCGAAACACGGAATACATTCAGATTGCCCGCCGCATGGGAAAAAGCTGGGGTTTTATTGCCCTAAAGCATATCTTTCCCCATATTTTCCCCCAGTTGATGATTGGACTCATCCTGCTCTTTCCCCACGCGATACTGCACGAAGCCAGCATTACTTTTCTTGGATACGGGCTTAACCCGGAGACACCGGCGGTTGGGATTATTCTTGCGGATTCGATGAAGTATCTTTCCTCCGGCATGTGGTGGCTGGCGGTGCTGCCGGGTTTGACCCTTATTGTTACGGTCCGCCTCTTTGGCATACTGGGGGATAGTCTCAGGCAGCTCGTGAATCCTGAAACTACGCAATTATAAGGGGCAGGTGATGATCGATATAAATCAAAGGGGCCTGGTTGTAGATAAACATTCGGTTTCCTTTAGGATGTATGACAGGAAATTCCGCCAGCGCGATCTTGAGGTTGTCCATGAATTGAGCATAGCGGTAAGGCCGGGAGAAATTGTTGCCATTGCCGGCGCTTCGGGCTCGGGGAAAAGTGTCCTTGCCCACAGCATCCTGGGGATACTGCCGGATAATGCTTTTGCCACGGATACGATTTACTATGACGGCAAGCTGCTCAGCCAGAGGGACAAAGAAAGTTTCCGGGGCCGGAAAATTACCCTGATTCCCCAATCGGTCAATTACCTGGATCCCCTTATGACCGTGGGAGCCCAGATAATTACTCCCGCCGCCGGGGATGGGGGAAAGGCCGGACGCCGGAAAAAGGCGGCTGCCCTGCTGGAACGTTACGGCCTCGCCGGAGAGGTGCTGGACTATTATCCTTTCCAGTTATCAGGCGGTATGGCCCGGCGGGTCCTTGTGTCTTCCGCGGCGGCGTGTCCCGCTGAAATGATCATCGCCGATGAGCCTACGCCTGGAATGGATAAAAAAGCGGTGGACGAAACCATCCGTCTTTTCAGGCAGTTGGCGGACGAAGGCCGGGGGATCATGCTGATAACCCATGATATTGAAATGGCCGTACTCGCCGCCAACCGGGTCGCGGTATTCCGGGAAGGTACGGTCATTGAGACTGTTCCCGCCGCGGCCTTCAGCGGGGACGGATCGGATCTGAGCCATCCCTTTACCAGAGCCCTGTACCGGGCCCTGCCCCAGAACGGCTTCTCCGGTGACTTTAAGGAGGCCGTGTGATACTCCAGGGCAGCAATCTTGATTTCCGTTACCGGAACGGGGAATTTATACTGCGGGGAGTAACTATAACTGTTACAAGCGGGGAAGTGGTCGGTCTTTTAGGGCCCAGCGGCAGGGGGAAAAGCACCCTGGCAAAGATACTGGCCGGTTATCTGCGTCCTGCAAAGGGGCAGCTCAGTATTGACGGAAAGGCCATTCCCGGCAAGGGCTACCATCCGGTACAGCTTATTTTTCAGCATCCTGAAAAGGCGGTGAATCCGCGCTGGAAAATGTCACGGACCATAACCGAAGGCTATAAACCGGATATGGAACTTATGAAGATTCTTGATATACAGGAAAATTGGCTGAACCGTTACCCCAATGAATTATCCGGCGGCGAATTGCAGCGTTTCTGTGTACTCCGGGCCCTCTCGGATAAAACCCGTTTTTTGATCTGCGATGAGATTACCACCATGCTTGACGCTTTAACCCAGGCCCGGATTTGGAATTTCCTGCTGCGGTACGCCAGGGAGCGTCAAATTGGCGTGCTGCTGATTACCCATTCATGGGTCCTCGCGGATAAAACCTGTACCCGGATTATAAGCTGGGATTAGGGCTGGGGCTCTGTCTCTATTCAAAGTGTAGATTCTTTAATTTGGGCGCATCAAACCTGACAGGTCTGTGCTGTAAGGAAGGGGTTATACGACATCTCCATTCGGAGACGGGCGCATCCCGCGCCTGCGGCGCGGGACCGGGCTGTGGAACGCTCTCGCGTTCCAGTGCTCCAATTCCTCGTAAGCGCCTCCGGCGCTTCCTGCGGGATTTCCGCGAACCAAAAACCGCGGGTTTTTGGTTATCTATCCCTTGCGCGGTTTCGCGTTCGGGCAGTCCTTTTTGAAAGGACCCCGCATTTTCAAAGCAGACTGGATACCAGGGTTTATATCCAAAGACCGGATTGTTAAAGAAGAGGAAGTTTGGCTCGGGGCCGCCCAAGCGGCAAAACCCAGGCGAGGATCCGCCGCCCCGGAGGCAGGGCCCGCCGGTAGGCGGCGATAAAGCGGGGCCAGAGGCTTCGCATCCCTGCCAGATCCTCCGTGGTAAATTCCGGGGCAAAACGGGCCATGGCCTGCCCCTGGTAGAGGGGGTA